>JAUXNR010000724.1 GCA_030682755.1 Flavobacterium sp. | reverse complement strand
CAGTATAGTCATAAAATATTTTTCTGATTTTTTTTGAAATTTCTGTATAGCGATCAAAACGCGGTCTGACAAAAATCAACTCCGGACACAATTTTTTGGCTTGAATACCACTCATGGCACTTCTTACGCCAAACTTCCTGGCTTCATAACTTGCCGCTGAAACAACACCCCTAATTTCGCTTCCACCAACAGCTAATGGCTTGCCTTTAAGTTCAGGGAAATCGTTTTGTTCCACAGAAGCATAAAAGGCATCCATGTCAATATGTATGATTTTCCGATTGAGCATTGGCGTTTCCATTTCACAAATTTATAGTATCTTTCGCTTAGATTTTCAAACCACATGACAGAAATAGAAAGAAAATTTTTGGTTACTTCTGAACAATTTAAAACAGAAGCTTTTCAGCAAAACAGAATTGTGCAAGGCTATTTAAGCTCTGTTCCTGAACGCACAGTTCGCATTCGTATCAAAGGAAGAAAAGGGTTTTTAACCATTAAAGGAAAAGGAAACGCATCCGGCATGAGTCGTTTGGAATGGGAAAAAGAAATCTCACTTGCAGAAGCTGAAGCACTATTACAACTTTGCGAAAAAGGAGTAATTGACAAGGTGCGTTATGAAATAAAAAAGGGCAATCACATAATTGAAGTTGATGTTTTTTCCGGCGAAAACGAAGGACTAATCCTTGCCGAAATTGAATTAAACTCAGAAACCGAATCCTTTGAAAAACCCAATTGGTTGGGAGAAGAAGTAACCAATAACGAACGCTATTACAACGCTTATTTGAGTAAAAACCCTTATAAAAAGTGGAAATAATTAATCTTGAGTTTCCACTTCAACTGCTTCAATAATTTCTATGGTTACTTTCATGGAACCATAACCATGATGTCTGGCAATTTCACGAAATGCGGCTTTACTTAAATCAATTTCACGGCTTTTAAGAAAAGGGCCTCGGTCATTAATGGTTACAATTGTTGATTTTCCATTTGCTTCATTGGTTACCCGAACAATTGTTCCGAAAGGAAGCGTTCTGTGTGCCGCTGTTTGTTTTGTATTGTCAAATATTTCGCCGCTTGCTGTTTTTCTTCCAGTAAATTTATCTGCATAGTAAGAGGCGTGAACATTCTTTTTATAAAGTTTAAAAACAACATTATCCATTATAATGATACTATCGTTTATAATAGAATCTCTTTTAACAGTATCCTCATAAACTCCATAGTTATGTGATGTAACAGCTTTAAAATAGCTTTTTGGAGCAAAGCTGCTCAATATTAAAATCAGCATCAATCCGAAACCTATTATTTGATATACTTTTTTCATAAAGGTTATTTATAGATTTGGTTGACTTGCAAAAGTTGTTCCAAAAACAAAAAAACCACGCTTATCGTGGTTTTAAAACTTTTATCCTAGCCAAGTACTCCAAGGAATTCTACTTAAAATCAGTAAAAGCCCTACTCCGTAAAAAAATAATATTTTTCTGAATTTGGCAGTTCCTTCGGTTTTTTTGTGTTTTGACCATCCGATTGTAATCAACACAATTGCAATGATATTAATTAGCGGATGTTCTAACATGGTTAGTCGCAATTCTGCATTTTTCATCGCTCCCTCTGTTCCAAAGGATTTGAATCCTTTTTGAGAAACAAAATAAATTGCTAACCCTAACAACAATTGAATGTGAGTAAAAATCAAGGCAAAAAGAGAAATACGTAAATCTTTAGATTCAAAATTCTTTTTACCACTGTAACCGATAAAAGCATTTACCACTGCAATCAAAAGAACAATAATAGCTAAATAAGCCCACCAAGAATGTAATTTTTGTAAAAGTTCGTACATATTTTAAATTTATTTGAAAACAAATATAATCAAAAAATGAAAAAGAGGCTCATTCATAAAATTTATGAATAAGCCTCTTTAAAAAAAAAATTCAGAATTATTTATTATCTAAAAAATAGTTAAGTAATAAACTTGTTGAGCTGTCATGTTTATTGATAGTCCCTGAATTGATTTCATCCAAAATAGAATTAGCCAATTGTTTTCCTAATTCAACGCCCCATTGGTCATAGCTGAATATATTCCAAATGACACCTTGAACAAATATTTTGTGTTCATAAAGAGCAATTAATGCTCCTAAACTTTCAGGAGTGAGTTTTTGAATTAAAATGGTATTGGTTGGTCTGTTTCCTGAAAAAACTTTAAATGGTAATAAAAAGGCAGCTTTGTCTTCAGAAACGCCTTGTTTTACAAATTCGGCTGAAACTTGTTCTGCAGATTTTCCGTTTAACAAAGCTTCCGTTTGTGCAAAAAAGTTTGACATTAATTTATCATGATGGTCTTGATTACCATGCAACGGATGCACAAAACCAATAAAATCAGTTGGGATTAATTTTGTTCCTTGGTGTATCAATTGAAAAAAAGCATGTTGTGAATTGGTCCCCGGTTCGCCCCAAATGATAGTTCCGGTTTGATAATTTACAGGATTTCCGTCTCTATCAATGCTTTTTCCATTGCTTTCCATTATCCCTTGTTGCAAATAAGACGCAAACTTTTCAAGGTATTGTGTATAAGGAATTAATGCTTCACTTTCTGCTCCAAAAAAATTGTTATACCAAACCGTAAGCAATGCTAAAACCACAGGGATGTTTTTATCAAAAGAAGTGGTTTTAAAATGAACATCCATTTCATTTGCTCCTTTCAATAATTTGTCAAAATTGTCAAAACCAACGGCTAAACTTATCGTTAAACCTACTGCACTCCATAACGAGAAACGACCGCCAACCCAATCCCACATAGGGAAAACATTATCAGGATGAATTCCAAATTCTGTTACTCTTTGAATGTTAGTTGAAACTGCCACAAAGTGTTTGGCTACATCTTCTTGTTTGGCATCTTTTAAAAACCAATTACGAATGGTTTCCGAATTTGACAACGTTTCTTGTGTGGTAAACGTTTTAGAAACAATTACAAAAAGTGTGGTTTCCGGGTTTAATTTTTTGATAATTTCGTTTACATGGTCTCCATCAACATTGGAAACAAAATGTACGTTTAGATGGTTTTTATAAAACTGTAATGCTTCAACAACCATTGCCGGACCCAAGTCTGAACCTCCAATACCGATATTTACCAC
>JAUXNR010000713.1 GCA_030682755.1 Flavobacterium sp. | reverse complement strand
AAGTGAAAAATTAGATTGGTTTGAGACAATAAATATTGCTGGCAAAGTTTTAACACCCCAAGAGTTAAAAAATGCTGTTTATTCAGGCTCTTGGGTTTCTGATGCTAAACGTTACTTTTCAAAAAATAGCAGACCTAAAATTGGAGACGAATATTTAACAGGTTCTGCCAACAGACAAGAATTTCTTGAAACTGCAATAGATTGGATTTCAAATAGCAGTATCAAAGAATATATGTCAAAAAACCAACACGAGCCAAACGCAAATGAACTTTGGCTTTACTTTCAAGCAGTAATAAATTGGGTAAAAGCAACTTTCCCAAAATATCGCAAAGAAATGAAAGGCATAAAATGGGGGTTTCTATACAATGACTACAAAGTCAAAAAATTTGACCCTAAAAAACTGGAAGATGAAATAACGAATTTAATGTTAGACGAAGATGTAGAAAACAAAAAAGGAATTTACTACTACGTTTTGACAAGAAAAGAAAGATTTTTAAATATTCGTGCTTTCAGCGACAAACAGAAAAGAGAAGCATACGAAAGACAAAAAGGAATTTGCCATGTATGCACAGAGCATTTTGAAATTGAAGAAATGGAAGGTGACCATATTACACCTTGGCATTTAGGAGGTAAGACAACTTCCGACAACTGCCAAATGTTATGCTTGGACGACAACAGAAGAAAATCGGGAAAATGACAGAAAAGAAAGAACACCAGGCGGTAATCCCCGACCCTTCTTGAAATTTTGAAACGAAGAACAAAAAAGCCAGTTGCTAACAATGTATATAAAAAATAAGCGAGATAGTAGTAGTATTAAGGTTTCTAGCCCGTTTTAATATTCTTGTAATTTGAAAGATTTGTGCTTCGGAATCGCTTACTTTTCATATACTTACCGTTGCAATCCATAGCAAATCGTTGAAAAGAGCTATTGAAAACATTCACCTTATCGGGCCAGGGGCTTATTGAAATATTTTCCCGGGCTTGCAAAACCGAAGTTTCATCAATCTCGACTGCATCGATCAAGGCATTTGATT
>JAUXNR010000655.1 GCA_030682755.1 Flavobacterium sp. | reverse complement strand
GAGAGGGATTTGTTATAATCGCCAAAAGCGATGGCTCCGGCATTTTTCATATCAAACATTTCGGCAAGATCTGTGCCTTCAGCATTTTTGGTAAAGGCTCCAATCGGAAAAAGCTCGGTGGTACTTTGATTGGCTTTTTCTTTTACAAATTTGATTTGCGATTGATTGTCTAAAATCGGGAAGGTATTGGGCTGTAAAGCTATTCCGGTGAAACCGCTTTTTGCAGCTACTTTTAAGCCGTTTGTGATGGTTTCACAGTCTTCAAAACCGGGTTCACCAAGGGACACTGAGGTGTCAAACCAACCTTGTGAGACATGAAGATTATCGAGTTTTACTTCTTCAAAATTTTCCTTTGCAGAAAGGTTTTTACCTATTTTTTTGATGATTCCGTTTTCAATTTCAAGGTCAACCACTTGGTTGTGGAAAGAGCTTTTGGAATCAGTAATTTTTGCTTCTCGAATGATTAAATTCATTTGACAAATTTTTGAATTAAAATTTCTATTACTAAAAATAGTAATGTTAGCAACACAAACCATTTCCAGATTTGTTGGTCCGTTCTATCTGTTTGAAGCGTATTAAAAACAGCTTCAATAGATGGGATTACGTTTTGATCTTTTAACAAAGTAGCCGCATTGTTTTCAAACAGGTTGCTTTCTTGTCTGTCAAAATTAAGACTTATATTTTTAATGGGCTGTTCCTTTTTTAGGATACTGTAATTTCCGGCTTCCAAAGGTAGGTTGGCCAATGAAATTTTAACCTTGTTGTTTACAATTTGTTGGATAGGAATATAGTTTTGTGTACCGTTTGAAATGGAAATGATTTCGTCTTTTTCTAAATTAGCATCCAATAAAAAGACATTGGAATCGCCAATTTTTAAGGCAACCACACCGCTTAACAAACTGTTTTGTGCCATGTTATAAAACGTTGGTACAATCAAGGGTGTGTTTTGAAAATTAGAATTTTCTTTGTTGATTGCTCCCGAAAACACATATACTTTTCCGAAACCGTTTTCAAACGAAGTTAAAAACGCTTGTTGGTCTTGATAACTTAAGATGGGTGCATACTGCGAAAGTATCGGGAAGTTTGATTTGGTATTTGGGTATTGGAAGTTCTCTATCTTTCTCTCAAAAACAGTACTGTAAAGCGGATGTGAAAACGCAATTTTAGTGATTAATTTTTCACCCGTTTCTATATTTGAAAAGGAAACCGCTCCCAAAGTTCTTAAAAATTGTGTAAGTTCCGTTGCACTTATCTTTGTAGAAGGGATCACAATCAGATTGCCTCCTTTTCCAACAAAAGATTTTAAAGTGCTTTGCAATGCGTTTGGAATTTCGTCTAATTCATTGAGAATAATCGTTTCCTGATTTTCAATTTGGTTGTAATCCAAAGTGTTCAATTCAAAATTGGCATAGTTGAATTCGTTGGCGGTATAGATTCTACTTAAAAAATCACTTTTTGCCAACGCTCCGATGCTTAAGATTTGGAATTTTTCCGGTTTTGAAATACTGAAATAATACGTGTTGTCAAACGGTAATCCGTTGTCATCAATGGTCACATAACCGTGGAAGTCTTCTTTTGGAATGGTGAACAACATGGTTTTGTCCTTTTCTTCAAACGTAGCTAAGGTTTTCGCTATTAGCGTATTTTTATTGTGTAAGGCTACCGGTATTTCAGTTTTGGAAGTGCCATATGCGGTAAGTTTTACACCAATTTCGTAGAAGTTGTCTAAGGTTTGGTTGATGAATACACTGTCAACACTAATGTTGTTTTTTTGTTCGGCTTTTGGCAGGATATAAAAAGTGTTCAGTGTACTGTCACTTTTTTTCAGGTCGTTGGCTTGCATTCCGATGCCGTCTGTGATGATGACTACATCGCTTCCTAATGCTGATTTTTTTGCTTTTACTTTGGAGAGCAATTGTTCCAACGGAAAGGCTTCACTGCTGTAATTCAGGTTTTGAAGTTCTTTTTGAATGGATTTTATATCAGTATCTGTAAAGGCGTCATCATTGGTATATATCGTGAAGCGTTGGTTTTCGGGAATGTTTTCCAGTAATTCCTGAACGGAACGTTTGAGCAGTTCGCCTTTTTGTCCTTTGGCTTGCATGCTGAAGGAGTTGTCAAGAAGGATGAAGAGTTCATTTCCGGCTGCTGCACGGTCTTTTGCCTTAAAGAACGGTTGTGCAAATGCGAGTATGATAAACGTGAGTAAAAGTAATCGCGTTAGTAATAACAACCACTTTTTGAGTTGCGAGCTTTTGCGGGTTTGTATGGATAATTCTTTTAAGAAACGAACGTTGGTGAAATATTCTTTTTTGAATCGTCTTAATTGAAATAAGTGAACTAAAATCGGGATTACGAGCAGAAAGAGGAAGTAAAGGATTTCAGGATTCTTGAACTGCATTTGATGAAAGTTTGTCAAAAATACAATTTAATTGTTTTAAATGAGAAATTTTAATTTCTAAATGTTTGTGAAAATTTTTAGAGTGGTGCTGAGGTGCTAAGGTTTTTTAGATTCTTTTTTTAAAATTAAGATTCTTAGATGCTTCGCCTTTTGAGATTTGAGGATACTAAGCTTCTTGATTTTAAGCGTTTTAACTCCGTCTGAGTTCCAAACTCTGATTTTTGGTGTTTTGGCAATGTAGAATGCAATCTATCGAAATGAAATAGGTTTATTTTCAACAGCGGGAGAAATCACTTAATTTGATAAAGTTATCAAACGGTCAACAGTCCTTAAGTGTGTGATTACTATTCAACTGTTTATCATATCAAATAATTTGTTTTAATCTTGAAACAAAAAATCGTACTTTTGCACTCCAAAATAGAGTACTACAACTATGTTAGACAGATTACAATATGTAAAACAACGTTTCGACGAGATATCAGATTTGATTATTCAGCCTGATGTGATTGCCGATCAGAAGCGTTATGTGCAATTGAACCAAGAATATAAAACCCTAAAAGGTTTGGTGGACAAGCGTGAAGAATACATCCGTTTGACACAAAGTATTGAAGAAGCCAACGAAATTATTGCCGATGGCTCGGATGCTGAAATGGTTGAAATGGCCAAAATGGAATTGGACGATGCCAAAGAACGCATGCCTCAATTGGAAGAAGAAATCAAATTTATGTTGATTCCGAAAGATCCGGAAGATGCCAAAAATGTGATGGTGGAGATTCGTGCCGGAACGGGTGGGGATGAGGCTTCTATTTTTGCCGGAGATTTATACAGAATGTACACCAAATACTGTGAAGGCCGTGGCTGGAGAACTTCTTTAGTAGACATGAACGAAGGAACTGCCGGAGGTTTTAAAGAGGTGATTTTTGAGGTAACCGGAGAAGATGTTTACGGAACCTTGAAATTTGAAGCTGGCGTTCATCGTGTGCAACGTGTTCCGCAAACGGAAACACAAGGACGAGTGCATACTTCTGCTGCAACAGTGATGGTTTTGCCGGAAGCGGAAGAATTTGACGTTCAAATTGATATGAACGATGTGCGTATTGATTATTTCTGTTCGTCGGGTCCCGGTGGTCAATCGGTGAATACGACAAAATCGGCTGTAAGGATGACGCACATTCCAACCGGATTGGTGGCTCAATGTCAGGATGAAAAATCGCAACATAAAAACAAAGACAAAGCGTTAACGGTTTTGCGTTCGCGTTTGTATGAAATGGAATTGGCCAAAAAACAAGCTGAAGATGCTACAAAACGTACATCGCAAGTGAGTAGCGGCGACCGTTCTGCAAAAATCCGTACGTATAATTATGCTCAAGGAAGAATTACCGATCACCGAATTGGGTTGAGTATTTTTGACCTTGATGGTTTTATGAACGGTAACATTCACAAAATGATTGAAGAGTTGCAATTAGTGAGCAACACCGAAAAATTAAAAGAATCGGAAGTATTTTAAATAAAAAAACGGAGTCAATTTGACTCCGTTTTCTCTTTCATAGCAATTGTTAGTTACTGTTTTGCTTCAGCGTTTTCTTCAGCTTTTGCTC
>JAUXNR010000698.1 GCA_030682755.1 Flavobacterium sp. | reverse complement strand
AATAATTGTTAACCAAACTCAAGTTGGCTTGTGCAGTTGCAATGGCTTTTTCTAAAACACCAACCGCTTTATACGCCAATTGCAATTGCATAAAGGCTTTGTTTACCTCCAATTCTAAATATTCTTTGGTGCGTTCGATTTGCAATTGATAGGCTTCCATTTTTGATTTTGCTGCTTTTCTTTCAAATAAACCATCAGCATTCAAAATCGGTTGAAGCACTTCAATTCGAGTAGCATAATTTTGCACTTGACTCGGATTATTTAGTAAAGCCGGATTAAAATCGGCTTGTGTTAAAATTTCCTGATTCAATTTGGAACCAAAAGCCATCAACGGATTGGTTGTTGTAATGGCTGTATGCGACGCCGAAATATTGGGCAAAAAAAGAGCATTGGATTGTCGGTAATCAAAACGAGCCGATTCAACATTTTGTTTGGAAATTTTCAATTGAAGGTTTTGTTCCGACAATTTTGTGCTTAAATCTGATTTGGAAATTTGCAAGGTATCTTGACTGAATAGGGCTGATGAACAGGCAAATATCCCGATTGCAATTGTATTTTTAATAGTTTTCATTCGTTTTACTTCTTAATTACATGGCAAAAGTAGAACGTTGAAAAGAGGTGTGCAGTAACATTTGTTACCAAGACAAAATTTACACCACTTTAAATTTGTGAATAATTTCTTTTGATAGAAGATTTAATACTTATACTTTTGCAGTGTGAAAAATCTGTATTTCATATTGGCACTTTTTCTTTTTTTAAAACCTATAATTCCTGTTTTTGAATATATAGTGAATTATGATTTTATTGTAAAAGAATTGTGTGAAAATAAGGAAAAACCAGAATTGGCTTGTAATGGAAAATGTCATTTAATGAAAGAATTGGCCAAAGCAAATGACAGCGACAAACCCTTATCAACGGATAAAAAAGAAACAAGCAAACAGCCAATTGAAGTATTATTTTTAGAAAAATTTCCAGTTGATTTTCAACTTTTCACCTGTAAAGAAGTAAAAAAGATTAATTCTTTTTATTCCAATCTTTACCAAAACCCAACTTCTTTTTCGACTTTTCACCCACCCACTGTGTAATTGCTATTCCAGTTTTATTTTGTTGTTCAGGAAATTTTTCCTTGAACTCAATTTTATATTCAACTTTTATAACAATTAACACATTTAAAAATGAAATTTCAATTAAAAAATTTGGCATTAGCCATCATGACTACTATTGCCTTAACTTCTTGTTCAAATGATGATGATAAAGAAACTATTTCCGGTGAAGGAAGCTTAAAACTTGAATTTGACAACGTTTATGGAGATGCAGATTTTGCATTCGGAACAGAATATACTAATTCAAATGGCGAGAAAATTAAAGTAAATAATGCAATTTATATCGTAAGCAATATTGTTTTAACAAAAGAAGATGGAACTACTTACACTGTGCCGAAATCAGAAAGTTACTTTTTTGTTAACGAAGCAAATGCGGCAAGTACAATTTTAACTTTACCTAATATTCCGGCAGCTAATTATACCAGTGTTAAATTTGGTATTGGTGTTGACCAAGAACAATTCAATGCCGGTGCAGACGGTCAAGGGGACATGTGGACAACTGCTCAAGGTTTAGGAATGACGTGGTCATGGGCAGCAGGATACAAATTCATCAAATTTGAGGGGACTACAACAACAACTTCGCACACTGATGCTGTTTACAGAGTGCATACCGGTAAAACAGGAGATGTTTACAATTATGCAGAAGTTACGTTAAACATGCCTGAAAAAGCTTTAGTTAGAACGAATGTAACGCCACAAGTTCACATTATGGCCGACTTTAAAAAAGTAATTGACGGTACAACCAAAATCAATTTTGAAGAAGGTCTTGACGTGATGGGTGGAACTAAAGTGCAAAATATTATGGCGAATAATGTCCCAACCATGTTTGAAGTACACCACGTTCACAATGACTAACTTCGAATTATCATAAAAAGTCCGGGCTTGCAGTTATTGAATTGCAAGCCTAATGGACTTTATCTTATTTCTTTTAAAAACTTACATAGTTCAAAAACTAGGGCTAAAATCCTTTCATTATGAGAAAAATATTCTCTTTATTAGTTGTTATAAGTTTCTTCAGTTGTCATACCGATGACGATGCAGCTTATCAAGATATTCCGATTGACTTTCAAGTTCCGTCCAATTTTCCTCCTTTGGCTTATGATATGACGAATAATCCTTTAACCGAAAAAGGATTTGAATTAGGAAAAAAAATATTTTATGATGGAAGACTAGCATCTGACGGTGTCGTTTCATGTGGTTTTTGTCATATTCAAGAAGATGCATTTACCCATCACGGACATACATTTAGTCATGGTGTGGGTGACGGAGTGGGCACGCGAAATGCTCAACCAATACAAAATATGGCTTTTCAAACGCAATTTTTTTGGGATGGAGCATCAGACCATATAGAATTATTGTCGATGTCACCCATTTCAAATGAAGTGGAAATGAATGGAAACATTGTTAACATCATGAACATGATGAAAAATGATCCACAGTATAAAAAATTATACAAACAAGCCTTTACCAACGGAGAAATTAATCCGGAAAATATGTTAAAAGCATTGGCTCAATTCATGACCATGCTAACTTCATCAAATTCTCGTTTCGACAAATACAGAAGAAATGAAACCGGCGGAACGCTTACACAGCTAGAGTTAGAAGGGTATGCGATTTTTAATCAAAAATGTGCAAGTTGTCATGCTACAGATATTTTTACGGATAACACTTTTCGAAACAATGGTTTACCCATCAATCCTCAAATTAATGATTTTGGACGTTACAGGGTTACAGAAAATCCTTCGCATAAATATAAATTCAAAGTACCAAGTTTACGCAATATTGAATTGACTGCACCTTATATGCACGACGGTCGTTTTTATACGTTGGAGGCTGTGTTGAATCATTATGCTCACGGAGTCACTTCAACTGAAAATTTAGATCCCATTCTTAATAACAATGGTAGTTTGGGTATTCCGCTTAACTCAGATGAAAAGGCAAAAATCATAGCTTTTTTAAAAACCCTTACCGACCACGAATTTATTTCCAACCCTAAATTTGCTGAATTTTAAACATGAAAAAATATCCATTTTACCTTTTAGTTTTAGTGTCTTTTTCAATTTATGCAACTGAAAAGGACAGTTTATCTCTTTTCAAAAAGTATGATTTTTCGAGTAGAGTCGGTATTTTTGAAGAAGAAGAAGATTGCGATGCCTGTGGGTGTTCAGCCAGTGGCGGAAGTATGGGATTTGCTTCAATGCTAACGACCAATTTTATCGGAATTCGTTATTTGAATCAATCGTATAAAAGTACAGATGGTTTATATAGCAATTCGCCATGGTATGCTGAAAATTTCAATACGATACAAGTTTGGGGTAGAATTCCAATCGTTAAAAATGTGCAGGCAACGGTTCTTTTGCCTTATCACTTTCACAACAGAGAAAGTAACAACGGTAAACAAAACATCAGTGGAATTGGCGATATTACCCTTTTGGGAATGTATCAAATTGTGCAAACCAAAACAGACAGTTTGTATTTCAAACATACTTTACAACTCGGTGGTGGAGTGAAAATGCCAACCGGAAAATTTGATGAAACCAACAACGGAAGCGTTAATCCAAGTTATCAAGTAGGAACCGGGAGTTGGGATTATCTCTTGGCAACCGAATACATCATCAGAAGAAAAAATTGGGGTTTAAACAACATGGTAAACTATGTCTTTAAAACCGAAAATGACAAGTTTTACCGTTTCGGAAACCAATTCAACTATGCTTCTACGCTATTTTATTTAGTAGAAAAAAATCATTTTTCGTATGCCCCTCAACTAGGAATTGCCGGTGAACTGTATGAAGATAATTATCAACGAGATCAAAAAGTGAGAGGAACAGCCGGTGATATCTTATTGGGAAAATTGGGAATTGAGATTGGAAAAAAGAATTTCTCCTTTGGAGCCAATTATATGATTCCTTTACAACAAAACCTAACCGGAGGAAATGTGGAAGCCAATTATAGATGGAGTTTGAATTTGAATTATATGTTGTAAGATATCTTTAAGCAAAAGTCTTAAGGTTATTATATCTTTGGAAAAAACCTTCCAACCTTTTCTTTATACGCTTTATATTCTTTGAATTTTTGCGAAAGTTGTTCTTCCTCGTAAATTGATTTTAGGTAAAACCAAAACAATAAAAAAACACTTATCAGAAGTTTATAAGTAGAATAATTATAAAAGGCAAATCCAAAAACAAACATTAAAATTCCACTATAAATGGGATGACGACTAAAACGGAAAAATCCGTTTGTTAATAGAACTGCTTTTTCGGTTGGTGTTGGAAAAACAGTTAAGTTGGTTTTCAATTCAAAAACAGTTAAAACTGCTATCGTTGCTCCTATAATTGCTATTACTATTCCTAAAGTGGCCATGTATTTTGGAATGGCTAAAGGAAAAAATAAATCAAGTGAATAAGCTCCAAAAAGAAGAAATTGAATAACAACAAAAATGTAATCTCTACTACTCTTTTTCATTGTTTTCTTTTTTCTTGGGTGAAGTTACTAACAAATTAAACAATAAACCACCCATTAAACCACCGTATAATGTACTGTTTAATGGCTTGGATGTAATGGCACAAGTGCCGGAATTACACCCAACAAAATAATAGTACGCATAACCTGCTACTAATCCAATTACAACACCAAAAGCGGTTACTAAAATAGATTTCTTATTCATTGATTTTTCCGATTGCACAGTTAACGAATGATTTTGCTTTTTTTACAATTGAATTATTTCCTTTTTCGGGATAACCCAATTCATTTAATTTTGAGATGATTAAGGTTTTATCGACAGAACCTGTTACATAAATGGTGTCAATTTCTTTATTAATTTCAACTTCATCCACTTTTTCAATTTTTAATAATGCTGTTTTAATACTATTCATACAGCCACCACACTTAATATTTTCAACTTCAAATTCCTGTTTCATTTTTTTTAAATTTTTGTATTATTTTATTCTCGTTTATTACTTTTCAAAAGTAATACTCCATATTCCTCGTACTTCATTTTCATCATAACCTACTGCTAAATCATTCGGATATAGTTTTAAAATTTGTTGTTGCACATCCGGTTTTATTTTTTTTCCATGGCATTGTAAACACATTGTATTGGTTTGTATAGGGTAATAAAATTGCACTTTATTTCCTTTCGCAATTACAACAGGTTTCGATTCTCTTTTTGCCACTGCATCTGCTTTGAATTGTTTGATATAATTCAATTCTTCAGCACTTGCTTTATTGTTCGGGTTTCTGTTTTTATCGGAAACGCGTTTAATCATTGCCTGATAATGTGTTGCCATGCTATCTGTTAAGGGAATGGCCTGGATATTACAAAAATCTAAGGCATGCATCGTACCTTTGGATTGAATAGCTCCCATTAAGTTTTTACCTAAAACAGCTTTCGTTCCCAAAGCATATTCTAATCCAATTTCTTCGTAGGTTTTTGGTAGTTCCGCAACTATTAATTTTTTACCAGGTTGAATCCACTCGTCTTTTTCCTTTTTTCTTCCCTGTCCGTTGCCACTGGTTTCCCAATGTTCTTTAAACCAAGAAGGTTCTTCTATTTGATAATCGTACATAAAGCTGGCAATTTTTTCAACTACTCCATCAGGAAAAACTTGTTTGGGCATAACATTAAATCGGTCAACCGCTCCATACATGATGGCATTTTCTTCTGTAGGATTTTCTACAAATTGTGTAATGTGTGAAACAAATTCTTCCTTAGTAGTAATATCCATCAAGTAGCGAGCTTTAATGGCAACCATTGGTGGAGCAATTCGACCTTCTGATTCAGAAGCAGTTGGACTGTGACAGATATAACAATGGGTTGCCATGAGTTGCTGGGCTTCTTCAGCTTCTGATTGCGTCAAATCTTTTGGAATTTCAAGTAGTCCCGCTTTTTTTTGACAGGAAAAAAAGAAAAACACAACAAATAGAATGATAATCTTTTTCATATTTTAAAAATAATTATCAAAAGTAAATTATAAATTATTTTTTTTATGTAACCAATGTTACCCATGAATTTAAATGTTATTCAAACATTATTTAAAAAAAATAATCTTATAAACAATTCTAAAATCCTCAATCACAAATCGTAAATAATCGTTACTTTTGCCTTCCGTAAAAATGCAACGATGATGATTTACAAATTACGAGTAATACTCGACAACGAAGAAGATGTTTTTAGAGATTTAGCCATTGAAAACACTGATACTTTAGAAGATTTACACAATGCCATTGTGAATGCTTTTGGCTTTGATGGTAGTGAAATGGCTTCGTTTTACACCTGTGATGACAACTGGAATCAGGAAGATGAAATTCCGCTTTTTGATACAGGTGATGAACCCGGTGAAATGAGAATCATGAGCGATTTATCTCTGGAAGACATGCTTTATGAAAAGCAAACCAAAATTATTTATGTGTATGATTTTCTAAACATGTGGACCTTCTTAGTAGAATTGGCCGCCATTGAAGAAAAACAAGCAGGTGCCACGTATCCAGAACTTTTATTCTCGCACGGATTAATGCCAATTGGTGCCAACGACCCAACTTTTGAAGCTGATGACGATTCCTTATTCTCTGAATTTGAAGATGATTTAGACGAAGATGATTTGGATATGTTTGAAGGTGGAGATGATTCGTTTGAAGATTTTGGGTTTGAGGAGAATTGGAATTAACTTTGAGGTGCTAAGGTTCTGAGGTGCTAAGGCACTAAGGTTTTGAATTTTGCTGAAAATTGTGTTTATTTGTAATTCAATTATAAACCATACAATTTTTATTATGAGCACATTTAAAGACCTTTTGATTTGGCAAAAAGCCATGAACTTAGTTACCGATATTTACAAATCCACAAAATCATTTCCAAAAGATGAACAGTTTGGATTAACTTCACAAATAAGAAGAAGCTCCGTTTCAATTCCTAGTAATATAGCTGAAGGATATGGCAGACATGGAAAAAATGATTATTTAAAATTCCTTCACATCTCCTTGAGTTCTTTATTTGAAATGCAAACTCAAATTGAAATTGCAAAAAACATTGACTATTTAAATGAAAATAATTTTAAAATTCTTTATGAAGATTCTAGAGAATTAGAAAGAATGTTAGTTTCATTCATTAACAAAATTAAAGATCGAAAATAAAACCTTAGAACCTAAGTGCCTTAGCACCTCAGAACCTTATGATAAACCTTTTCAACGCCCACATCGAATCTCTTTCCATCCACAGAGTTGGAAACAAAAGCCGTAACGAAGCTATTTTTTTATCTGAAACCCCATATCAAACCAATGACGAAATCACGCCGTTATTGAAAGAGTTTTTCTTAAAATCATTTCGTGAGAAAGAAGAAAACTATTATCAGTTTGCTCATGAAGTAGATTTGGAATATAACGATATGTTCAAATTGGCTTCAGAGGTATTTGATAATCCTTCAACCATTCACGATGTTTCAAAGAAAATTACCAAACATTTGTTTGAACAGTCTAACCATCCACACATTAAAAACGGTGAGGTTTATGTGGTTCATTTTACACATTTGACCATTGATAACAATCAAGTTGATGCAATAGGTGTTTTTAAAAGTGAATTGCAATCCGACTTTTTACAATTTGAAGAAAAAGGAACAAATTTAGAAATGTTGCTTCAACACGGCATCAATTTGAACAAACTAGATAAAGGTTGTTTAATTTTTAATTACAAAAAAGACGAAGGTTATAAAATTCTAACGGTTGACAGCAATCGCTACGATGCTCGTTATTGGTTAGAACATTTCTTGAGTGTAGATGCTTTTCAAGATGAAAATTTCATTACCAAAAAATACTTGAAATTCTGTCAGGATTTTGCCAAAGACGTTGTTTTTCCTGCTGAAGACAAAAAACAAGAAGTGATGTTTATGAATCGTTCGGTAAATTATTTTGCAAAGAACGACGAATTTGAAGAAACCAATTTTTTGAATGAAGTCATGGATAATCCGGACTTAATTCCGGAATTTAAAAGCTATAAAGTAGATAAAGGCGAAAAATACAGCATTGAAGATGTGACCAATTTTCCGATTGCCAATGCTGCTGTTTCTGATGCGAGAAAGAAAATTAAAAACGTGATTAATTTGGACACCAACATTCAAATTAAATTGGATTTCATCAATCCTGAAAGTGCCGAAAAATTTGTAGAAAAAGGCTGGGACGAAGAAAAACAAATGTATTATTATTTGGTTTATTTTAATAAAGAGCAAAAATCGTAGGGACAAATTGCGACTTGTCCGTACCTGATATAAAATATTCATATTCCAAATCCTCAATTTTTTTAATTGAGGATTTTTTTTTGAAAATCAGTAAAATAAAGTTTAAATTTGAATTTCACTAAAAAAAAATCTATGAAGAAAATTGTGTTATTAACCCTTTTTGTTTTATTTTATAATAATAGTTTTTCTCAAAAATATAGCCAAATTCCAGAAACCCATTTAAGTCATCCTGAATTAGAAAAAACAATTTTACAAAATAATTCTCAACAAGTAGATTATGAATTAGTCCATCTTCGAACGAAACACACTAAAACTGTTTTAAATAAAAATAAAACAAGAACAACAATTCAATCCTCTACACCTATTCATTACAAATCTAATAATAATTTTTGGTTAACTATTGACCAAAAAATTACTGAGAACAATAACAAGTTGATTTTTCCGTCGAACAATCCTCACATTCAGTTTGATAAAAACACTCATGCTTTTTCCATTTTTAATGAGGAGCAGGAAATTAGATTTAAAAACCAAGTAAAGTTTTTGTTTTTAGATGAAAATAAAAGTTTAATTAAAAAAATAGAAAGCAAAACAATACTACCAACAATTTCATCTTCTGAAATTTTAAACTTTAATAACTATATAGAAAACACTGACAAAAAACTTACTTTATACAATCAAGCCGTAAAAAGTGATTACATCATAAAAAATAAAAATGCTTTACCTACTGAATTTAAATATTTAGTAATTGAAGAAATTATTGAATTGCCCGATGGTTTCTCTATTAACCAAGAGTTTAATCAGCAACTAAAAGCAAACCGATTAAATATAATTAACGAAAAGGGTGAAACTAAATTTAGCTTTCATAATCCAATTGTTTCTGACGCAAAACCATTACATAAAAAATTCAAACATACATTCAGACCGGAAGAAGCATATTATGAAGTTGTTCAACTTGACAAAAAAAGTTATAAAATAAAAACAATTATTAATGGAGCATATTTAAACGATGACGAACGAATCTATCCCATAACCATTGATCCATTAATTTCAATCGAAAACAACGATGTAATTAATTCTTGTTTTCTTCCAAACTATCAACAAAGTACTTTACAAGTGTCAGTCCCTGTTGGACAAACCATCTTATTTTCTGATATCAATTATGATTTTGTGGCTACTAGTGGTACTCAGGCATGGATGTCTGATCAGCAAAGTTATGTTTCCGGTCCAAATGGACAAACTGCTGTTCTTAATGGAGTTGGAGATTCTGCCGGAACTTACACTTATACTATTAACAATAGTGCTATTGCAAATGGAGTATCAGATGGAGCAATTAATTTTAATTTTAATTTTTCCAGAAATTGGGGTGGTTCTGGTTGCAATGCTACATTCAACTTTGTTAACAGAAGAGAAGTAAGTGTTACTTATGGTACTATTGAATTTGGAAATGGCCCAATATTTATTAATGAATATTCGGCTTCAAATAGAAATTTTGTAGATAGCTATGGAAGAACCGAAGACTGGATTGAACTTTATAATGCTAATCCTGACACCTATTTTAATTTAGCTGGTTATCATTTGAGTAACAATGCAAACAATCCAACCATGTGGCAAATTCAAAACGGAATAATCCCACCTAATAGTCGTATTTTAGTTTATTGTACCAAAAGAGATGTATCATCTGGAAGTGTTTTGTATGCTAATTTTAATTTGACACAATTAAGGCCCGATCAAATTGTTTTGGCTGATCCAAATGGTGTAATTCTCGAATCACATGAAATGTTTGTCACTCAAACCAATCATTCGTATGGCAGAAGCAGTGATGGTTCACCTTCATGGCAGGTTTTTAGCACAGCAACACCTGGAGCATCGAATTCTGGTGGATTTACCGGTTATACTTCAAAACCAACTTTTAATGTAGCCCCCGGAAGATACCAAAATAGTGTAACCCTTTCATTGACTTCTTCAAATGAAAATGAACAAATTAGATATACTACAAATGGTTCTACTCCAACGGCTACATCACCTTTGTATACAACACCAATAACACTAA
>JAUXNR010000685.1 GCA_030682755.1 Flavobacterium sp. | reverse complement strand
GTATAAAACGATACATTGCCTTTACTTTAGCCCAAAGCATGTCTTGTGCTGTTGAAAATTCCGGAAACTGGTAATAATCTGTCATTGGTGTGAATGGGAAATTATTTCGGTGGTTTCGGGTAAAAAACTGATGGTCTAAATAGCTATATCCCTGTTCCATGTAATGCACAAAGTCTGCATTTTTATAAAAGAACTTATTTACTTTTCTAAGTTCTTTTTGTAAAAACTGTACTTTATAGCTAGTGCCGGCTTTTGGCATCCGCAATTCACATGACCTTACTTCAGTAAAGAAAATCAACAAGCTCATCACAATAGGTTTGTTGTTTTTAAAAAAATCAATTTCTTCCGGGACGGTATTGAAATCGCGTTTGTCCACAATCTCTTTTAAGCTGGACAATGTTTGATTGCATAAAACAATTCCTTGGCTGGCCTTGTTAAGCATTGTATCGTTTGATTCTAAAATTTCGTTACAATTTGTATTAAATGAATCAATAGTCTTTTTAAACATCATTAAAAAAATTAATTACAAATAAGGTTTATAACTTCTACGATATTGATTTGTAATCGTTTTGAATCGTATTCATCACTTCCATGTTATAATTATCACGAGCTTGTACATAGGCCACTTTTGGGATAATTTTGGCTCCCACTTTTCTTTTTTCAAAAGAAGCCGAAACCCCAAAATCTATTTGAGGAAAGTTTAGTTCATTGGCCCTTTTTATGGTTTGGAATAATAGCTGTCTGTATAGATTGAATTCTTTAGCCCATTTATAATCCATTCCTATTAGTTCCGGTACATAGGTGTGATTTTGGTTTTTGTAACAAAACATAACTCCCACTAAAGGAGCATCTTGTTCGTTGACTAGGTACAACAAAATGAATTCCCAGTTAGGGTTTTCATTCATTTTCTCAAAAACAGACTTAGTATATTGAAATGTATTGATTGCATAATTGTTATTTTTTACATTTATATACAGTCGGTATGCGTTTTCCATTTCTTCCTCGTTCAAGTTGTTTTTAACGGTTACTTTATAGTTTTTCTCAAATGGTATAATCTCTTTATTGAAATGTTTGCGGGAACGAGGAGAAAGTAGCTTTGAAAAATCCTCATAGTTTTCCCATTTCTCTGCTTTAAAAACGCAGGACTCCGGCATGTTGATTTTAAAATATCCTTGCTCTTGAATCAACTTATCCCAACTGTTTTTCTCTTCAAAATCTCTAAGAACCAGCATATCCGCTTTCAAGTCATTGTATTTTTCTTCTAATTTATCCAATAGTAATTTCACTGCTTTTTCTGCCGATTCATCCTCTTGGTTGATATAGCAATGTTTTCCTTCTGTGAAAAGACAACCCAAGCTTATTACTTTGGAAGTTAGATGCAATGGATTTGTTTTTCTTATTTCTTCCAACTGTTTTGAAACGGATTCTGTGGCCAGCATGTCATCTTTC
>JAUXNR010000683.1 GCA_030682755.1 Flavobacterium sp. | reverse complement strand
CTGATTATTTTTTAATCGCACCTGTTTTTTTATCATAGCCATAGGGACAATGACGGCAGCCGCTTTTGCAGCAATAGCCTCGCTTTAAATGGTATTTTTCGGTGAAACACTTATACCCTTCGGGTGTATAATAAAAATCTTCCCCTTCGATTAATTTATTTTCAGAATTTGGTGTATTCATAGCTACAAAATTAGCAACTTTGCAACAAATGATTGTAGTAGTTTTTAAATATTTAACCCCAAAGCGTTTTCGAGGCATCACGCTTTTTCCTTTTGTGGTGTTAAAAAGCAAATTAGATAAGCAAAATTTGATTTTGCTTAATCATGAACGCATTCATTTGAGGCAGCAACTTGAAATGTTGGTTGTCCCTTTTTTTATTTGGTATGGTGTTGAGTTTCTTATTCGGTTGCTTCAAACGCGTTCTAAATTTAAAGCTTATCGCATGATTTCCTTTGAACAAGAAGCCTATGAAAACGAAAATGACCTCGACTATTTGAAGAAGAGGTCATTTTGGAAGTTTTTAACTTATATTAATTCACCAATTTGATACTTTTTGTTGTGCCGTTGGTTGTTTTTATTTTTGCAATGTAAACTGCATTGGCAAAATTAAACGGAGCTGTAACTTGTAAAGCATCTTTTGCATCAATTTTCAGTATAATTTTTCCGGTTAGGTCATAAATTTCAATAGTATTTAAACCTTCAGAACCTTTAAAGATTATTTCTTTATTTTGTATATGAGCCAATATGTTTACCTCGTTAAGTTCAGGATTTGTTACTGATAGCTGACCTGTAATTTCATAAACAATTTCAAATCGATCATTCATTACGGCTGTATTCATTGTAAAATCGAACGGTCCTGTTTTTAAATTGTGATAGGTGTTTAAAATCTTGTCGTGGATATAAATTGGTATAGCATCGTTGCCAAACAATCCTTCTGTATTAGCAAGGGTTAAAGTAAATGTTTCTGTATTGGTTCCTGCTTTTGTCACTCCTAAAGGGATGCTGTCTGTTATTTCAAAAGGCGGTCTTCCGTTGATGCCATAATGGTGATTGTTTATTATGGAATAGAGTTGCACTGTGCTTACACTATTTCGCTCACCATCATATAATTTGTCATAACCGTATGTTGCACCCAACAAGTGGCCAACTAATATTTGACTAAATTTTCCTGTTGTTGAGGTTAAGTTAATCCAGTATCTGTCAACAATATCTTCATTTTCTTCATTATTATCAGTTATGTTGGACGTTCTAAAAAAAGTAGTATTGTTTCCGCTAACCCTCATTTCATTATTGAAATATGCCTCTCCGTTAGCAAAAGCTCTTACAAAAAAACCTTGACCTGAACTAATAAAACTGGTGGGCATCACACTGCCGTTTCCGGTTGTTCCACCTGTAAAATTCCAAGAGGCATAATCTGCGGCTAAATAATTTCCTCCACCATATGGTGTAGCTGATGTCCAAAAATACACTGTTCCTAAATCTGTGTTCAACGATAAAAAGTTTCTGGTATTGATTGCAGATGGATACGGATTGGCCAATAATATGTGGTTGTTAAAGTTGGCAGCATTATTGTCTTCAATTACTACCGGTCTCGAAAAAATACCATTGTTTGCCGTTCCGGTAAATGTGAATGTAATAGGAGCATAGCCGGTGCTGTAAACTCCTTGATTTTTTACACGAGTAATGAAGCCTTTGCCAATTGCCATATTTGCAGCTGTTGCTGTAATCCAATTTCCGCCTACACCTGATTGCCAGTGGAATTTAGAGCCAAAATCAGTTGGAATTTGACTAAAAGCATTTTCGGCTATCGGTGAACCCCAATACACATAATCATTTTTGGTTTTAGGATTTGTGACTTTGTTTAGTACGATGTTTGGTGCCGGAGAAGCGTTGTTTCTTTGTACAAAGCTACCTTGCGAAGCTATAGTGATGACGCCACTTCCTGTAACAAGATCCATCACTTCAATAGTTCGGTTATTAGCTATGGTTATTGGAGCATTTACAGCTAATGAGCAACACACAAAACTTACGCCAGAATAAGGGGCATTAATAATTGCATTGGTAGTTACATTAGGTGCTCCAGCAGACCATGTTCCGTTCCAGGTTGTAGTTGTAGTACAGTCCGGTTTTGGTCGTACTTCAAAATTATCCAAAAACATGTTGTATCCCCATTCAGAATGAAAATGTAAGGCTAATTTAATTGACGATTGGTTTCCTGCTCCTGCCGGTAATACTACTTTTTTTCTATCCCATTCTCCATTTATTGGTTTTCCTGCAACATGACGGGGATAGAATGCGGCTCTCTCCCAGTTTATACCGTCTAATGACCATTCCAAAGCGACTCCTTCTCGTATGTCGACAGAATTTACGTTGGTGTAACAATTTCTAGCCATTTCTAGCCAATCAAATTCGACTTGAACATAAGGTGTGCCTGTGGTTTGAATACTAGGTGATATTAACCGTTCTTTAAAGCCTTTAGGATTCCCATTATTTCTTGGGGTTGTAGGGCTATAAGAGTTGTACTTTATCATAAAGTTACTGCCGGTTGGCAATTGATTTTGAACATTATCACCAATACAAGGGTCACCATATCCCCCATCATTTCTGGTGATATAGATTCTAGAAGTTTCGTTTCTATTTTCAGGGCCTGTGCCATTGGAAAATGTTGGATTGGTTAACGATGTTGACCAACAGTCCGGTAGGTAAGGTGTTTCAAAAGGCTCAACATACGTTATGGTTTGAGTGCCTGTGCAAACCGGTCTGGGTCTTATTAGAAAAGAATCCATTTCACAATCACCACCATTTGCTCCAATGAATCTGAAGCCGATGTTAACAGAGGGCTGATTTCCTGCAGCCGGCGGTAAGTTTATTTTTTTTAAGTTCCAACCCCACACTGTTGTGTTGTGTCTGTTGATGGTTTCTACAACTGTCCAAGTTGATCCGCCATTTAAAGAATATTCTACAACGACTCTGTCCAGTCTATCAGAAGCAGCTGTATCATGATTCCATTGAAATTCTACATCCACAGCAGGATGTCCTGTTGTATTAAATCTAGGTGAAACTAATCTACTGCTAGTGTTAAGCGTAGTATTCCTCCAGTTTACCAATTGTGAACCTTCATAAGGTGTTGTATATGGAGGATTTGTATTTGCAGGATATCTAAACTGTCTGTCGGGACTTGTGATGTATTGTTCGCTCCAGCAATACGGGATTATTGCTGCACCACCGCTTTCAAAACTGTCAGAATAAGGGATGGAAGTGTTGCCAACGGTGTATGTTATTCTAACTTCACCTCTGCCTCCATTTCCTCCGTTTCGGTCTGTACCAGCTGCAGTTCTACCTCCAGCACCTCCAGCACCTATACCTCCATTATCTCCTACGCCATTGTTAGATCTGCCATTAGCACCCGCAAAACCATTAGTTGGTGCTGTTCCAGCGGTTGTTCCACTTGCATTGTTGCCATTTGTATTACCTGCACTAGATCCTCCCCCACCACTAAAGTTGTTCCCAGCGTTTCCACCGTTTCCACCATAAGTAGAAATAATTGTACCACCTATATTGCCAATTGTAAAGGCTATTGCTCCTGTGCCCCAAGTAGAGTTTGCAGTAACGGCTGCTCCAGCTCCTCTTCCACCTATTGCTAGAATAGTAGTGTCATTATTAAACCAAGAAGCTTGCCCATTACCTCCTGAGTTTCCTGTTCCACCTGTTCCAACATATAAATTATAAGTTGTACCTGGTGTTACATTATAAGTGGCTCTAACGTATCCACCACCTGAACCTCCACCTCCAGCTGATGGATTTCCATTTGCTCTTTGTCCGCCACCACCAGCTCCCCATGCTTCTACAGTTATAGAATTAACACCACAAGGAGCTGTCCAAGTTCCGTTACCTGTAGAGGTGAATGAGACTGTTGTTTGACTTAAGACTTCTATCGATAGAAATCCAAATAAGAATAAAAGTAACACGGACCAATTGGTCTTTTGTGTTTTTGATCTTAGTTTTTTACGGTTTAAAGTAATTGTTTTCATGGGCTATAGGGTTATTGAACAATAAACAAAATTAATAGGAAAACTTAATTAATTATCGATGAAATGCAACACTTATTAAAATACTTATAAACAAATTTTAATTATTGTTTCGTTTCTAAATTTTTGTAATCCTGTACAAATAAAATAAAAATATCGATAAAGTGTATATAAATATCGATAAAAAGCTTAATTATGAAAAATAAATAAAAATAATACTACAAAAAAGACTTATTTTTTAATTTCTATTTTTGTATTGATAAAAATTTATAGTTAATTTTTCATATTTATTTTCTTATTTTTACTGTAAATATTTTTACAAAATAAGTATTTAATTTATTGTAAAACAACTATATGCTACAAAATTATAATTGTTTTTACTTGTTTTATGTGGTGATTTGTAAGAATCTTGCTTTTTTATCGACGTATGGTAAATAAATAAGATTAAATGCTATATTTTTTTGCTATTTCAAGTCTTTTGAATTGATTTTTATTTTTCTTTGTAAGAATACTCAATTTGTGAAGAAGCATCATTTTTAATCAGAAAATGCACTTGAAAAATGTTTATTTTTGACATAAATAAGAAATGAATTGCATCACAATCAAACTATAGTATTTAAAACTCATTTTCAGACAGTCTGCATCAAACGTGAAGATTTGCTTCATCCGTTTGTTTCCGGTAATAAATTCAGAAAATTGAAGTACAATTTGGCAGCCGCCAAAAATATAAATGCTACTACTTTATTGACTTTTGGGGGTGCATTTTCCAATCACATTGCTGCTGTTGCTTTTGCGGGGAAGGAAAATGGATTTAAAACTATTGGAATTATTCGCGGTGAAGAATTGGAAGACCAGATTTCGGTTAATCCCACTTTAAAATTTGCACAAGAGCAGGGGATGCACTTTAAATTTGTCAGTAGAACAGCCTACCGGATAAAAGATTCTCAAGAATTTCTGTCCCAACTTCATGAGGAGTTCGGATCATTTTATTGGCTTCCTGAAGGAGGTGCCAATACTTTGGCGGTAAAGGGTTGTGAGGAGATTTTAACACCTGAAGATGCGACATTTGACTACATCTGTTGTGCAGTTGGAACGGGTGGTACTATAGCCGGGATTATCAAATCCACCTTGCCACATCAAAAAGTTTTAGGTTTTCCGGCCTTAAAAGGTGATTTTTTATCAAATGATATTCGTAAATTTGCACACAACGAGCGTTTTGAATTGATAGACGATTATCATTTTGGGGGTTATGCCAAAGTAACACCTGAGTTGATTTTGTTTATAA
>JAUXNR010000654.1 GCA_030682755.1 Flavobacterium sp. | reverse complement strand
GTTTGTTAAGTAGTTGTATTTTACAAATAACTTTTGACTAATTAAACTCTTCAGATTTTGCTAAATTAAAAAAATTAAATAGTTTTTTGGGCTATTTCGGTTACTATTTTAAAAATGACCCTAGGTTTTTACGTCAATTTCATAATGAATACTGATTCTAAATTTTAGATAATTTACAAAATAGTTAGACTTTTAGGATTTGATTTGACTATTCTGTTTATTTTTGCAACATAGTATAAAAATTATAAAAAATGAAAAAAATTATTTTATCGCTTTTAGTTATTTCAAGTATAATTTCTTGTAAAAAGCACGAAACAACTCAAGAAACTCCTGAAATTGCATATGCATCTTTCGGTGATAGCATTACAGCTGAAGGAACTTTAACCAAAGAAGAACTTTTAGACAAATACAGCAACTTAAAAGAAGGAGATACAATTGAAGTGAAATTTGCTTCTGTCATTAAAGATGTATGTCAGAAAAAAGGATGTTGGATGAATGTAGAATTAGGTGAAGATAAAAAGGCATTCATACGATTCAAGGATTATGGTTTTTTTATGCCGTTTAATGCAGCTGGTAGTGAAGCTATCATGAACGGAAAAGCATTTGTATCCGTTGAGTCAATTGATGAATTAAAGCATTATGCCAAAGATGCCGGAAAATCACAAGAAGAAATTGATGCCATCACAGAACCTGAAGTTACGTATTCCTTTACCGCAAATGGGGTTTTAATCAAACAATAATGAATCAAATGTATAAACTTTTTCTACTGTTGTTTTTAGTTGGTTTTTGCTCTTGCAAAGAAGCTAATGTTGAGGCAACAGAAAAGGAAGCTCAAGCGAATCCATCAGAAAAAAAATCTTTTGAAATGTATAGCATGTCTGAAATGGCTTTACTGATGGAACAAATGTATGTGGATAACGAACGATTAAAAAACAAAATTAAAAACGGTGAAGATCTTGGTGAATTCCCAATACATTTTGCTAATATTCATAGTGCTATAATGACCGATCCTTCGGAAAATGATGCCTTTTTTAAAGAACAAGCAGCCTTGTTTTTGAAAGCTCAGGAACAAATTTATGCCGATCCTGAAAAGGCAGAAACACATTATAACAATGCCATTCAAGCGTGTATAAGATGTCACGAAGTAAAGTGTGGCGGACCGATTCCAAGAATAAAAAAATTAATAATTTCAACAAAATAATGTAACTTTCGGGTTACATTTTTTTTTACCATGAAAAGAGAAATCATTACAACTTCAGACGGCTCAACGTCAATCCATCTTCCGGATTGGGAAGAGAGTTATCATTCCAAACACGGAGCTATTCAAGAAGCCAAGCATGTGTTTATAAAAAATGGGTTTTCATGCTGTAATGAAAAATCTATTTCAATTTTAGAAATCGGATTTGGAACAGGACTCAATGCGTTTATTACTTTTTTAGAAGCAAAACAATCGGGTCAAAATATTGAATATGTTGGAGTTGAAGCATACCCGGTTGCTATGGAAGAGGTTATGCAAATG
>JAUXNR010000653.1 GCA_030682755.1 Flavobacterium sp. | reverse complement strand
TATTATTTTATATATAATTATTTACTCTGCCATTTTTTTATAATAGTCAATCAATCCATCAATAGGTGATTGAAGGATTATTCCTATTGGCATCCCAAATTCAGTGCAAACATCAGCCAGAGTATTTTTAAAATGAAATGCAATTGAGCCAATGCAGTTAAATTTGTAATTTTTGTAATAGGGATATTTCGTTATAATATTTCTAAACAGTTCTCTGAAAGAATCCTTGACTAAATTTTCTAGCCAAGGATAATTATCAAGATGTTGATAGATAAAAAGGCAAAAGCTAGCACAATACTTATTTGCGAATGGTTTTTCGTAAACATTCTCAAAGAATTGATCATTAGAGGTATTGTATTTATCAATAAATAATCTTTCAATCTCCTGCGGCATATCTCCTCTAAGAAAGTCCCTTAATAATCTTTTGCCAATATAAGCTCCACTACCTTCATCACCAAGAATAAACCCTAATGAATCAATGTTTTGCACTATTGATTCTCCATCATATATGCAAGAATTTGTTCCAGTTCCTAAAATGGCGGCAAAACCTGATTCTGTGCCCAGTAATGCTCTGGCAGCAGCAAGAAGATCCATTGCAACATCAATATCTGCATTTTTGAATATTACTTTCAAAGAATCTCTTATAAAGTCATACTTATTCTCAGAACAGCCAGCTCCGTAAAACCCGACTTTTTGCACAAGATCCCAGTCATATTTTTTGGGAAGGTTTTTTCTTAGAGATTCAATAATATAATCCTGTGTTACGAAATATGGGTTGTACCCCTCTGTTGAGAAAAAAATCTTTTCACCTTCTTCATTAAGAGGGATTAGGCACCAGCTTGTGCTGGTTGACCCACTGTCTCCAATAAGTATCATGTTATTTAATCTTATTGATTATTTTAATTTTTTGAACAACTAAATCCATAACTATTTCAGGAAATAAAGCTATTGCACCATACCAGTAAAATGAGTAAGAACCCTCGTATGTTTTTGCTGAAATATGCTTAGGAGAAGGAAGATAGCTACTAATATCGTTATTGTATCCGGCAACGGTAACAAAT
>JAUXNR010000677.1 GCA_030682755.1 Flavobacterium sp. | reverse complement strand
GGTTATTGCGGCGGGGCTCACCTCTTCCCATTCCGAACAGAGAAGTTAAGCCCGCCTGCGCAGATGGTACTGCAATTTGTGGGAGAGTATGTCACCGCCTTCTTTTAGAAACCCTTCATCTATCGATGAGGGGTTTTTTGTTTTTTTGATGTAACCAAGATAACGGTGCTTTCGGAGTTGAGGAAAGGATTCATATAGCAGATGACTCGAATTGGATTTTGTCTGAGGAGCACACCAAAAAGAAATTAGGTGTTTATATCTAAATCTTTGATATAATCTTCGTATTCATAGAAGAATTGTTCGAATAAGTCCATTTTTTTTGAGAAAAACTCAAAAATTGTAGTCCAGCTAGATTTGTTATTAATGCTGATATTGTCAATTTCAACCCAAATTTTACTGATGATTTTTCCGTTTTCTAATTGGTGGTTTTTTTCAAAGATGACGTCGCTCAGATATTCTTCTTTTAAAATGGTTTTGAGTGATTCCATTTTTTCAAAATAGATTTTTCGATGTTCTTCATCTTTTGATTCAATGTCTAAAGCGACCATTGCTTTTTTATTATCAACATAAAATTTAAATGAAAAGTCTTTTATTTTGGTATTATATAACATCCATTTTCTTGGATATTTTTCTGCAAATGTTATCCAAAATTCTCGTTTTATTTTTTGTGCTTCTTCTTTACTGAACATTTGATAAAGATATTTTGATTAAAATATTTAGCAATGGATATTCTCCTTCGTCTGTTTCTTGACTAGCAATTGTGTCAAGTACATCATGGCCTTTTGTGATTTTGCCAAAAACGGTATGCTCTCCATCCAAATGATAAGAGCCATTTTTATTTTGTATAAAGTAGAATTCAAAAGGGGTGCTTTTTTTTTCAGGATTATCATCCCAACTTCTTGCTGCAGCTAAAGCTCCATAATGGTGTTTTAAATTTTTATTGAATTCTGCTGGAATTAAATAAGTTCCAATTGCTTTGCGTTCTTTTTTTGTGATGCTTTCATCTGAACTTCCTCCTTGAATGATAAAACCTTTTACTACTCGATGAAAAAATGTGGTATTGAAATATTTTTTTTTAACCAAATAAATAAAATTGGCCCTGTGTAATTTGGTTTCTTCATATAATTCAACTTCAATATTTCCGAACTTTGTTTCAATTATTACTTTGGTTTCCGGGTTTTCATTTCCATACCAAGTTAAAAATTCTACTGCATTATCGTTATTTAAAACTATTGTTTCTAAATCAAATTTTGGTTTTGGAATGCTTATAGTATCTTCAATTTTAGTAATAATTTGTTCGTTATTTTTTTCTGACTTATCTTTAGTCTTCTTATCACAAGAAATAGATAGTAAAACAACGAAAAAAAGAAGAAAAAGGTGGAGTTTCATAATTTTTTAAATTTTATTCCAAAAATAGCAAAAGAAACCCTTCCTGCTACGATTGCTCATGCAAAAATGGCTCCAATTGGCAGAATGGATATTTTAGAGAAACTGACTCTAGATATGCAATCTCCAAAAAGAGCTGCTGTTATGATGTTGTTTTATCCTAAACAAGGTGAGACACATTTGGTTTTGATTGTTAGGAATTCTTATCCTGGTGTTCATTCTTCTCAAATTGCTTTTCCGGGAGGGAAGGTAGAGTTGTTTGATAAAAATCTACAAGAAACGGCATTGCGAGAGACAGAAGAAGAGATTGGCGTTAAAAAGCATCAAATTGAAGTAATTAGAGCATTTACAGAAGTTTATATTCCGCCAAGTAATTTTTTGGTATCGCCATTTTTGGGCATATGTGATGCTAGTTTGGAGTTTAGTTTACAAGAAGATGAAGTAGCCGGGATTATTGAATTCCCGCTTAAAGATTTTTTAAATGATGAAATAATTGTGACCCGACGATTAAAAACTTCCTACTCTGTTGCTATTGACGTTCCTGCATTTTTGGTTAAAGAACACATTGTTTGGGGAGCTACTGCAATGATGCTGAGTGAATTGAAAGATACCATTAAAGGCGTAATGTGATTCTTGAGCTTTTTAGGCTCTGAATATGAGAAAAATTAATTATTGTTTTTGTAAATTCGCTGATTGATTATCAATATAAACCCTATGACTTTATTTAAAAGAAACCCTTTTGGTCATTTACTTTTTTTAAAAAAATGGTTAATCCGAGTTTTTGGTGTTATGACACATCAACGGTATAGAGGTTTTAATGAACTTCAAATTGAAGGATCAGAAATTATAAAAGAACTACCTGAAACAAACGTTTTATTTATATCAAATCATCAAACTTATTTTGCTGATGTTGTAGCAATGTTTCATGTTTTCAATGCCAGTTTAAGCGGAAGACAAGATTCAATTAAAAACGTAGGTTATTTATGGCAACCAAAATTAAATATTTATTATGTGGCAGCCAGTGAAACCATGAAAGAAGGTTTGTTGCCCAGAATATTGGCTTATGCAGGAGCGATAACTGTTGAAAGAACTTGGCGTGCAAAAGGAAAAGATGTGCAACGAGAAGTTAATCCTAACGATACTGAAAACATTAAACTAGCTTTAGAAGACGGTTGGGTTATTACATTTCCTCAAGGAACAACTCGTTCATTCAAGCCTGTTCGAAAAGGAACCGCACATATAATTAAACAGCATAAACCTATTGTTGTTCCAATTGTAATTGACGGATTCAGAAGGTCTTTTGACAGAAAAGGACTTCGCATCAAGAAAAAAGGAATTCTACAATCAATGGTTATCAAAGAACCTCTTGAAATTGATTATGATAATGAATCTATTGAAGAAATTGTTGAAAAAATAGAATTCGCCATTGAACAACATGCTTCTTTGCTTAAGGTAATTCCGGTTGAAATCTTAGAAGAACAAAAAGAATTAGACAAAAAAAGAATGTGGGAATATTAAAGGTCCATCTTTTTTAGTTCTTGGTAATTTATAAACAATCGTTTCAAAAGCCATCCGTAAATTAATTTATAGACGAGCCAAAATATTCCAGTCAAAACTGCTGTAACAACTACCAGAATGATAATTCCAACTACAGTGACTTCTAGTGGAAATTTTGTAACATCTCCATTGGTAACAATTCCCGAACTATAACCTTTATAAAAACCATAAGAACCGGCTGCAATAAAAATTACTGCAAAAGCGGTCAAATTGAATGCAATGTATTGTTTTACAATTTTTCTGGTTTTAAGGATTGTTGACATTAATTTTTTGGTATTGTCATCCACTGCAATCTTTCTAAACATTTTATAAAAACGATATATAAAATAAAGAACCACTGCATAAAGAATTATTGTAACCGCTACATAATAAGTATACCCTCCAATTTCTTTTATAAATTCAACATTTTCTTTGTCATATTTGGTAAAAGACAATAGAAGACTTAAAACGATACCGGCACTTAATTCAATTAAACTAATTATAAAAATCCACTTTACAATAGAAGTTGATTTCTTTTGTAGCATTCTGTAAATGTCACCTTCCGTTTTTTGTTGGAAATTAGTTTCACTTTTTTTCCAATCTTTTTTTAATAAATCCAATTCCTCCATCATAATCTTACGGATTTAATATTTTTTTTAATTT
>JAUXNR010000665.1 GCA_030682755.1 Flavobacterium sp. | reverse complement strand
AGGCACGTCACGCAAATGAGGATTCAAACCTCCCATCACTTTAATAATGTATCGAGCGGCTTTATTTCGTTGCTCTCGATCAGCAATTTCAGCAGCTTGATCGATTAATTTTTGTAAATGCCTTCCGTATTCCGGAATCATCAAATGCGGTCTTTCTGCATTGTATTCTAACAAATGAACCGCATCATGGGCTTGTTGTGTAGTATTCATGTAAATTGAATTAGAGGGAAATTATTCCTTCAATTGTGGAAACAGCTTGATATTTTTCTATAACGTGTTCAGGACTCTGCATTTCTACATTAACCGAAACACTGGTAAATTTTCCGTTTTTTGATTGCGTCGTGCGAATTACAGCTCCCAAATTATCAAAGGCATCTTCAACAGCTATAATCTTTTCTTTATCCGTTGGAACTATAAACTTGTATAAATATAGGGTTGGCCAAGTGGAAGTTGTACTTAATTCTTCCTTTAAACGTTCATAAAATGCTTTTGTCTTTTCATCCATGAGGTAACAATTATACGCAAATATACAGTATTGATTTAATAAATATAGTGTAGCCTTTTTGAATTGTGATTTTTTGTGATTTTTCAAGCATTTTTTTAGTAAAATAAATCCTAAAATAAATCTTTTAAGGGATAGAATATCAACCTCTTTACACGGCTAAAACCATGATGCAAATTCAAATGGTTGAACTAAAATACTTCAAATAGTTGTTTTAAAGTAATTTCTTTGTCTATTTTTGTCGCTTTATTTCTCAAATTAATGACTCCTAAACTAATTGTTATTACAGGTGGTCCAGGTACCGGAAAAACAACTTTAATCAACCAATTGATTGAAGAAGGACATTTGTGCTATCCTGAAATTTCAAGAGAAATAACCGAAGATGCCAGAAAAAATGGTATTGACCAACTTTTTTTAAACAATTCGCTTTTGTTTAGCGAACTGCTTTTGGAAGGCAGAAAAAAACAACATGAGAACGCAGTTTTAGAAAAAGCCCCTTTCATATTCTTAGACCGTGGATTGCCTGATGTATTGGCATACATGCATTATATTGGTGATAGTTATCCAAGTTCTTTCAACACGGTATGTAACAATTTACGCTATACAAAAGTCTTTTTATTACCGCCTTGGGAAGAAATTTACAGCTCGGATGAATACCGTTATGAAAATTTTGAACAAGCCAAATTAATCTTCAATCACTTAAGAGAAACCTACGAAAATTTCGGCTATTCGCTTATTGATGTGCCTAAAGATTCTATAAATAACAGAATTCTCTTTATCTTAGATGAAATTTCTAAGGAATAAGATGGCTACTAGTCTTGATTTACTAAAAAAATACTGGGGTTTTGATTCTTTTCGCAATCCTCAGGAAGAAATTATTGCTGCTGTTTTAAACGGACATGATACGTTTGCAGTATTGCCAACTGGTGCCGGAAAATCAATTTGCTTTCAAATTCCGGCTCTGGCAAAAGACGGAATTTGTGTTGTCATTTCGCCTTTAATTGCATTGATGAATGATCAGGTGGAAAACCTAATGAAACGCAACATCAAAGCAATGGCGTTAACAGGACAATTAAACACTGACGACTTAATCCGATTATTAGACAATTGTGCCTACGGAAATTACAAATTTTTATACCTATCGCCCGAACGACTTCAACAAGATTGGGTGCTGGAAAAAATAAAAAACCTTCCCATAAACCTAATAGCCATTGATGAGGCTCATTGCATTTCGCAATGGGGACATGATTTTCGTCCGGCTTATTTGAAATGTGCCGCTTTAAAATCATTTTTCCCCAACATCCCTTTTATTGCTTTAACAGCCACAGCAACAGATCGTGTTAAAAAAGAT
>JAUXNR010000661.1 GCA_030682755.1 Flavobacterium sp. | reverse complement strand
AATATGAGTCATGAAATCAGAACACCTTTAAACGGAATTGTAGGTTTCACAGAATTATTGATGCATACTGATTTAAATAAGCATCAAAGTAAATACATGAAAACCGTAAATCAATCTGCAAAATCGTTGATGGGATTAATTAATGATATCTTAGACTTTTCTAAAATTGAATCCGGAAATTTAGAATTAAACATTGAGGAAGTTAAATTGTCTGATTTAACAAGAGAAGTTATTGACACGGTTAAGTATGAAGCCATTCAGAAAAAATTGGATGTAGATTTACACCTTAATTCAGATGTCCCAGTTCGTATTTGGATTGATCCAATCAGAATAAAACAAGTACTTATAAATTTATTAGGCAATGCTGTAAAATTCACTGCAACCGGAAAAATAAAACTAACTATTCAAACCATAAATAAGATTGACACCCATCAATCTATAGTTCGTTTTTCTGTAATTGACACCGGAATTGGAATTAAAGAAGAAAACCAAGCCAAAATATTTGAAGCCTTTTCTCAAGAAGACAGCTCAACAACAAGACAATTCGGAGGTACTGGTTTAGGCCTAAGTATTTCTAACAAAATATTGGCTTTAATGAATAGTAAGCTTCAATTAACAAGTCTGCCAAATCAAGGAAGCACATTCTTTTTTGACCTTGTTGTTCAATCTTCTGCTAAAGAAAATCCAGATATTAATTTCACAAACGTTGAAGGTGAACAAATCATTTATGTTTCTGATAAAGAAGCAAATGTTTTGATTGTGGAAGACAATAATATAAATGCACTTTTGGCAAAAACTTTAATTAAAAAAATAATTCCAAATTCAAAAATACATGTTGCTTCCAACGGAATTGAAGCAATTGAAAATTGTTATCAAAACAACTTTGACATCATTTTTATGGACATTCAAATGCCAGTCATGAACGGTTATGAAGCTACAATGGAAATCAGAAAAATTGAAAATTATAAATCAATACCCATTATTGCATTAACTGCGGGCACTGTTATTGGTGAAAAAGAAAAATGCTTGGAAATGGGCATGAATGATTACTTATCAAAACCAATAATTAAAGGTTCGCTAGAGCAAATTATTTCTACATGGGTGAAATAGATTTTTTAATATCTTTATAATCATCTTAAAAACATAGACAAATGAAATGGGAAGGTAGAAGACAAAGCAAAAATGTGGAAGACCGCAGAGGAATGGGAACCACAGGAAAAGTAGTAGCCGGAGGTGGATTAATTGGTGTAGTAATTTTACTTTTAAACCTTTTTGGCGGTGAAGGTGCTCAAAATTTAACACCTATTTTAGAACAATTACAACAGCAATCAACCAGTGCTCCATCTCAACCACTAAGTAAAGAAGATGAAAAAATGGGACAATTTGTTGCAACTGTTTTAGCAGATACTGAAGATGTTTGGCACAAAATATTTAAAGAAAACGGAATGACATATAAAGAAGCCGGAATGGTTTTATTTCGCGGTTCTGTGCAATCAGCATGTGGTGGAGCAACTTCTGCATCGGGTCCGTTTTATTGTCCTGGAGATGACAAGATTTATATGGATTTAGATTTTTTTGATGAGCTTCAAACAAGATTTGGTGCAAAAGGTGGCGATTATGCTATTGCGTATGTGATTGCTCACGAAGTAGGTCATCACGTGCAAACTTTATTAGGAACTTCAGGAAAAGTACGTCAACTTCAACAAAATATGAGTAAAACCGAAGCTAATAAATTATCGGTTTCGTTAGAATTACAAGCCGATTTTTATGCCGGACTTTGGACGCATTACAACAGCAAATATTTGGACGAAGGTGATATTGAAGAAGCATTGAGTGCCG
>JAUXNR010000658.1 GCA_030682755.1 Flavobacterium sp. | reverse complement strand
GAAACCCCAAAATTAAAGAGAATTAAAAATAAAACACAATGCAGTTCTTTACAAAACTGCATTGTGTCATTTATTTACTGAGGTATTCTATACAATTCAACAACACAACGGTCATTGCTGTTTTTACCCCATAATTGTGTTCCGTTGGGAATATCGCCAACGGTACAAATTACACCGAAATCTGAAGTACACATTTCCGGTGTATCACAGACTGTTCCCAAAGGATTTAATTTAACAAATCCCTGAACATGGCTCATACTTGTGGAAGACGCATTGTTAGTATTTGTAGCAAAAGCCCCCACAATGGCTAATCCAAAAAGTAGAACCGGAATAAAACGCTTTAAAAAAATTGTTTTCATAATAATAAAAATTTATGGTTAATGATCTACTCTATTATACAGGTTTTCGATCGTAGCCCTGCCACCGGCCGGTGTAGTTTTTCTATATATAGTAGGTTCCAAAAAATGAGAAGTTATCATATCAGTTAACTTATAGCGAACTAGCTTAGAGCCAATAAATGCATAAAAGTGATTATGTAGTACAAAAAAGCGACTGAGCTTTTTTTGATCAATATGATAAATATAAAAACTGGCTATATAAGTTCTGTTTCTGATATTATAAACATCAATAACAGAAGCTTGTTGCCACATTTTTCTGTCTTCAAAACGTCCAACTAATCCCGATTGAACAAATAACAACCCATTATATACTGAACTGTTATAATTCACAACAAGAGGAGTCCCAGCTAACTTCTTTTCCTTCGTAGCATCATTATACACAATCTTCAATTGAGCTTGACTTATAGTATCAATGGTGCGACCCTTTGCAACATTTTCTAACGTTGGATCAAAAACGATGTACTCATTACGATACCGATAAATATAAACTCCCTTGTTAAGATTACTGTCATACATAAGCATACCATCGGTATCAAAATTGCCATCAAACTGTTTTTCTAAAAGTGTGTAATGAAAATGACTAGAAAAGGGTTCATTATAGTTAGATACACCAATACTATTTTCTCCCATACGATTATGAGAACGAATCAACAAGCGACTCGAATCACAGAGAACACCGGTTGAAAAAAAAGTTGTTCCCAATCCAACCATACTTGCCCTTCCATCTTTAATCTTTCCTCTAAAAAAACAAGGCACAGAACCATCAAAGAGATAGAAGTTGGTAGAATCGGCTTGAACTTGAACAGTTTTAAAAGGTAGGTCAGCTTGATCAAGCTCAAAACGGATAGGTGTAGCTTTTTGTAAAGCAGTATCAACTTTAGTTAATATAAGTGGCGAGGTATAATTTCCTAGATAAAGTGTGGAAGAGGTACCACCTGCATAATAATACGAGTTATGTTTTAAATCAATTTCACTATCCTTAACAACAAAATCTGAAAAACGCCGAATAAAAGGATTGTCAAATTTCATAGTGTTTTCAGATTGTAAAAACAAGCCATAGACAATAAGTCCATTAAGTAAACCTCCTGCAAATACAGAGATAAATGTAATTTTTGTAGAACGTATCAAAAACAGAGCAATGATGGCCAAAAGTGCAAAACAGATATTAAAAATAAGATGTTGGCTCCAAGTCATTTTTTCCAAAACACCTCCGCAAGAGCAAGGAACAAACGAACTAAAGTTCAAAATAAGATAAATATAAACCGTAAAAAGAACCATTATAAAGTAAGAACCAACCAATCCAGCATACCTAGTTTTGTGAAACATCAAAAGCAATGCAATCAATAACTCTAAAACCAAAACTATAGGTGCAACCCATCCAGCATAAGCACTTAAAAGGGGTGATTGTCCTAACTGAGTTTGAAAATTTTCAAAATCCAAAAATTTGCTTATAGCAGCATAAACAAAAAGTAATATATATAAGTAACATATTAATGTTACTATATTTTTCCTTGTGGGCGTAGTGAGTCTCATTTTGTAAAGAGATTGAAAATTAATTATGTAAAATTCTCAAAATCAAATAAATAAAGTGTTATTAAATGAGTAGCTTTGCTTATCAAAAAGGGATTATTTGATTTTCTTAATGAATTATTTAATCTATTTCTGTTTTTCTTGTAATTTCAGTTGGAGAATAGCCAAACTTTATCTTAAAAGCTCTTGAGAAATTAGGATAGGTGGAGAATCCAGCCATTAAAGCAATATTCTTGAGAGGTATTTTTGTGTGTTTTATAAGAAGAAGTGAGCGTTTAAGTCTCTCGTTGTTGTAGAATTGGTATATACTTGTTTTAAAAAGATATCTAAATCCAACTTTTAATTTATATTCATTGGTTCCAAAAATTCTAGCGAGCTCTTTTAATGTTGGAAACGATGTGCTTTTGTGCATGAGAATAAAATCATAGACTGATTGCATAAGCTTAATGTCTAAGTGACTATTAATCTCCTCTTTTTGTTGGTTAATGGTGGTATGTTTTACCTCTATATTTTCAACAGTTTGTTCAACTATTGCATTAAATGAACTTATAATTATTTCACTTTCTTTCCAGAGACGCGAAATACTACAAAATCCTGGAACAAGTAATTCTTCAGAAGTAACAAACTTGAGTGGCAAAGTGGTATAGTATGATTCATTCTGTAGAAGTTTAAAAGTAATAGAAGACCATATACATTGTGATTCTTTTTCAAGAATTTGTGTGAATTTTTGCCCTAGTATTTTATCTGATTCTAGTCCAAGAAGGAAAGGCACATTGGTGCTAAAATCTTTTACAAGAAAATCAAGATTTAGTATATAAGTACTTTGTACAACATATCTATAAGTGAAATGAGGGTTAATGTAGCCAGAATGAAAAATTGACTCTTTCATTTCTTCAGCTAACCAATTTAATAAAACTATTAAAGCTTCTAATTCATCATCATCATCTGTTCGTGGTATTCGATAGGAAAAATTACCTTCCGCCATTTCTAGAAGCATTTGATAAATGTTATTTATACGTTGCTGATTAGTTTCCTTATACATAAAAAATGAAAATTAAACGAATGTTTTTAAAAATTCCAACGCAGCCATTTTATCTGTAAACAACTTGGTAGGAACTTGAGGTTTACTAATTTTCAAATAAAAAGTAATCATTAAAAAAGACAGAATTTTTTGATCAGCCACTACAATAGCTACAGCTTTGGTCAACATGGAACCATGCTGTGCTAAATAATCTCTTGCCGCCTTATCAGAATCGACAATCCCACTTATGTCACAAAGAATTGGGTAAGCTTTTCCATTCTGAACTTGTATTCTGTCAGCTACAATTTGTTGTGCTGCAAGAAGATCAATAATGACGTTAAACTTGTATTCAAAAAGAAGTATATTATTTTCAATCCAAAAAATAGCGAATTCATTCTCGTAATGATTATTGTACATTTATTCATTTCTTTTCATTATAACTGGCCAAATTAACAATTACGTTTTTAATCGTACTTATCAAAATAAAGCAAAATACAATGATAAATAATCAATTTCTTCTAAGCTTATCAATTCAGTATTATAACTTATCAAATCGGTATTTTTGAAAGAAAGGGGTAGTGTTTAATTGTTTTAAATTCAGAACTTTAATGAATGAAATAAAACTATAAACCCTGATTATATATTTTGGAGTTTATAACTAAAATTAAGTAGTAATGGCAAAAATAAAACACAATGATTTTATTAATACTGTAGACGAAATACTATCCAAGGCAAAGCAGGAAGGTACAATTCATCTCTATGCAGAAGATAAAATTTTAGATGGTCGAACAATTCAAGTTGATGGTAAAAAGCTATTTCATTTTGCAACTACAAGTTATCTTGGACTAGAATATGACAAAAGATTGAAAGATGCTGCAATTTCTGCAATTAAAAAATACGGAACGCAATTCCCGCTATCTAAAACCTATATTTCTCATCCTTTATATGATGAATTAGAGTCAAAAATTCAGTATATGTATGGTGGTATCCCTGCAATAGTATCTAAGAATAGTACACTTGGTCATTTAGCTACAATACCTACTTTGGTTAATGATGAAGATGGGATTGTTTTAGACCATCAGGTTCATTGGAGCGTACAGAATGCATGCCAACTTTTGAAATTAAGAGGTATTCCAGTAGATATGATTCGTCATAGTAATATCCAAATGTTAGAAGATAAGATAAAGGAGATGTCTTCAAAATGTAAAAAGATATGGTATATGGCGGATGGAGTTTATTCTATGTTTGGAGATTTTGCACCAATAGAAGAACTGATTGAACTGTCAAAAAAATATTCACAATTGCAACTTTATTTTGATGATGTGCATGGTATGAGTTGGAAAGGTAAAAATGGTACCGGATTTGTACTTGATGTTTTGAAAGTACTACCAGAAAATGTTTTCATAATGGGAACTCTAAGTAAATCTTTTGGAGCAAGTGGAGCTATCTTTTTATGTGCAAATGAAAAACTTTTTAAAAGAATTAAAAACTTTGGTGGACCACTTACTTTTTCTGCTCAATTAGAACCTTCGTCTGTTGCTGCTGCAATTGCATCAGCAGACATTCATCTTTCACCTGAAATCACTTTATTACAAGATGAACTTGCTCAGAAAATATCTTATTTTAATTTGCTATTTTCACGAACATCTCTACCATTGATTGAACCAAATAGTTCACCAGTTTTCTATTTAGGTACTGGTAAGCCAATAACTGCATATAGATTGGTACAAAAGCTTTTTAATGAAGGTTTTTTTGTAAACCCTGGTTTATTTCCAGCTGTTCCATTAAAAAATACTGGAATTCGAATTACAATTTCACGTAACAATAAACAGGATGACATTATGGGGCTTGTACAAGCTATTGAATATCATTTTCCAAAAGTTTTGGATGAAACTTCAAATAGTTATGAGAAGATTTTTAAAGCGTTCGGTGTAGAGTATCAAATAATTAAAGAAGTAACTAATCATAAAAGGGCTTTATTTAACATTCAATATGAAACATCCATAAGTAAGATAGATAAAAAAACATGGAATGAATTATTAGGTAGACAAAGCATCTTCGATTGGGATGGTCTCTGTTATTTAGAGAATGCCTTTAGAAAAAATTCTGAGGAATCAAAATCTTGGAGTTTTCATTATTATATTATTAGAGATAGGGCAGGAGTTCCTATACTTGCAACATTTTTTACATGTACACTTTGGAAAAATGATATGTTAGCACCTGTTTCAGTTTCTATGCAGTTAGAAGAAGAAAGAATTCATCAACCTTTTTATCTTACTTCAAGGGTATTAGGAATGGGTTCTCTTTTTACTGAAGGTGAGCACTGTTTTATTAATAGAGAACATTTGTTTTGGAAAGAAGCTGTATCATCACTCCTAGAAAAAGCTGAAGAGCTCTATCGTGAATTAGCAGCTGATATGCTGGTGTTTAGGGATTTTAAAGAAGATAAAGAACTTGATCTAATCTTCCATTATCAGGGTTATATGAAAGTGGATATGCCAGAAACAGCTATTTTAAAGGACTATTCATTTAATGATATTGACCAATTTACATCGTTACTTTCTAAACGTTCTAAACGTCATTTTTTAAAGGAAGTATTACCTTTTGAAAACGAATATAATATTGTAGTTAAAACAAATTTAATCAATGAAGAAATGAAATATTGCTATCAATTATATAAGAATGTCAAAGATAGAAACCTTGCTGTTAATACTTTTACTTACCCGTTTGGAGTATTTGAAAAAATGATTAACCATCCTGATTGGGAATTTATTCTTTTATACTTGAAGAGAGAAACTTTGCTTAATCAATCAGATTCTCCAGATTCTATAGTTGGTGTAATGTTCTGTTATAAAAATCTAAGATATACGTACACACCTTGTTTAATAGGGATGGATTATACTATTGCTAAAGAATTTCAATTATATCGTCAGTTGTTATTTCAAACCATAAAGCGAGCAAATGAAATAGGTTTTGAAAGAATAGATTTTGGAATAACAGCCTCATTTGAAAAAAGAAAACTAGGTGCTACCATTATACAGAAAATAGGTTACATACAAACAAAAGACAATTTTTCAATGGAATTAATGAATACGTTACAGAATCAAATAAAAAAGAAGTAAAGAATATCTAGTGATTGGAATAAATCAAGACTAAGTTAGTATTTGGATTTGTCGATTTGATAAGCTATCCCAATAACATTTATGCATGCCAATGCTCTTCATAGTGGCAAAATTAAACAAGGTCATTTTTTTGTCGGATGTCATTTCATAATTAATATTTAATGGAAAAAGAGATACTTCTTTTATTCCATATTCAGCAGAACCTCTTTTTCATATCATTTCTGAAATTTGTAGTAAAGTGTAATGCTAGAATATGTTTTTTTAAGACATCAACTATTTTGAAAAAATTAACTTAGTTGTATTATTTTTGTCAATACCTGAAAACCGGTATTTTTTAAATTTTTTAACAAAAAAGATAAATTAGTAATAGTGGGTAAGATAATAAAAATTAATAGAAGAAAAATACGGGTTTTTCCATTTTGACATTTTAAGATATAAATTGAAATTTGATATTTAATTTTAAATATACAATTTATGAAAATATATAAAAATAATTCTGTAGTAAATTAATAAAAATATCTCTTTTCAATAAAGTAAATTTTAATCTTTCGAAGTTTTTTATAAATAAGAATTTGAAATTATATTAATACTGCTTAAACTTTGTACTTAAAAATCTCCTCGGATTATCACTTGCAATCATTTCAAAAAGATCATTACCTAAGTAACCTCGTAAGTTTAAATGTAAATATTTTTCTGTGTTTTTCTGACTTACAACATAATAATCGGAACCGAATAAAATTTTATGCTTCACTTTATTATCTTCCAACAAAAATCGGAGTAAGGGAAATAAATCCTGATCGTGTAAAATAAATGAAATATCAGCATATACGTTATCGTACGCAACCATTAAATCATAAATCACAGACAACCAACTCGCATTCCACCAAATGGTTCTCGGATTTCCGTGATTCAATGTATTTTTATATCTCAAATAAACATCTTTTGGATCATGATTGATGTTTTTGTTATAAGTATTCCAACCATCCTTCATATACTTTTTCCATTCTTCTTCACCTCCAAAATGAGCTAAACATACTTTCAACTTACTAAAATCAGGGGTTTCCTCGATAGTGGTTCCTAAATATTCTTTTAATAAGTTTCTATTCATCAAACAATGATAATTTAATGGATGAGTGAAATTTGTTGTGTACTGAAGACCTCCTTTTTGAGGAAGTGGAATTGGCTCTAATTGCCCTCCTTTTTTATTATATTTCAATATCGGATGACTTGACCATTCTGTCTTTTTATCTCCTCTAAAAAATACGGTTCCTGCTATACAATGTGTCATAATAGGAATCTCATTTTCTTGAGCAAATCGATACATTTCAATCAGATTTTTATCAAACGGATAATAACCTAAAGCAGGATAAAGTTTAATACCATCAAATTGTTGTGTGTGTAACAAATGTTTGGCATAATTTTCATAATTATGATTTTTAAGACCATTTTTTGTTGCTTCTATTCGTCTCGGGTCTAAAAATAGAAATGGAAGAAATTTGTCTTTTTTACGCTGTTTGATAATCCGCAATTCTTCCAACTGATCCAAATAAGGAATCGTTGGCTCTGCAGCTTCCATATAATCCATATCCATAGACAGAACAACGAAACGGGTGTTTGTATCGTAACTTTTGGTAAGCAAATCAAAGATTTTGGATTGATCATGATATAATGAATAACGTCCTAAAGTCAAAAATCGCTTTACAGTTTCTCGGGTGGCTTTACTAAAAATAAAATCAACTCTAAAAAAATTAGTCAGAATGGAAAAAACCCACCGCACTATAAATATGATACACTTATTAATTAAATGAAGAACAATCGTCCATTTCATAAAATCTAAAATAAGATATCTTATACTATCTAACTTATTTTTAAAAACTCTAAAATCATAATTACCTCGCGATGTAAAGTTTTTGTAATACCATTTTACAAACCGCATAGTTATAATATGATGAAGCCCTAAGGGCATCAAACGTTTCCCGAATTTATTTGGCACATGATCAATAGTAAAAATATGGGTATGTACGTTATAGATTGGTTTTCTTATCTTCATAATATCGCTTGTTTATCTAAAAAGTCAACAATTAACCGAACACAACTCTGACCATTAGTTTCTGAATCCCAATAAAGTTTATGCATTCTGATCCCATCCATTGTAATGAAGTTGTAAAAATTCTGTGATTTATCGGGAGTTATTTCATAATTAATATTTTCAGGTTTTAGCGAAGAATTTTTAAGTCCATACATAGCCTCACCTCGTGTAGAATCATTTCTAAAGTTGGAAGACAAAGCATCAGAAATAGAATAAACATTAATCCATTTTATCTTTTCTTCCAAAACTAAACTGCGATTTGAAAAATACTTGCTGTAATAAGAATTAATAAATTCATAAGGGTTACCAATCGTAATTAAAACTTCAGAGTGCAATTTCGCGTTAGTAGATGGAATACTTCCCAAAGGAAATAAATAATCCATCGCAATGAGTGACCCAAAACTGTAACAATGATAATGAATTTTAGAATTAGGCTCATTTTCTACTATATACTCAACTAATAAATCTAAATTACCTAATATAACTTGACTTTGAATACCATCATTCAAATATCTGTCTGCACAAGCAAATTCTGTCGCAATTGAAGTAACAATAGTTTTAGATTCTGGAACTGTGATTAATATTAGGGTAGTAACAGGGACCGTCCATTTATAAATTTCTTTCAAAAACGGAAAGGTCCGAGTATAAACCTCCCCGATAAAAGGAGGAAATTCTATTGAACTATTTTTAATCCCTTCTAAAATCGATTTAATGCCTTTAAATTCATACAACATATCAAGAGTAGCAGGTATTAAAAATAAAACAGCAAGCGAAACAAAAGCTAATATAAAAAAAGCATAAAAAGAAAGATAAGGTCTGTTATAATGATCTTGTACAAATATTCGTTTAAATAATTGTGGGAATTTTTTAAAAACTAGCCCAAAAAGAATTAGATTTTTAAGTAGAATATTTTGCCTTTTAAACCGCTCAGTCAAAAGCTCATTGTACTCAAACTCATAAAAAGTATAAGCAACTTCATCACTGCTTGTTAAACCTTCCTTAACTAATCTCACCACTTTTGCTGTTTTCTTATCAGTGTAGGTTATAATTTCACTTTTCAATGCATAGTTACTTCCCTTCTCATTAAAATGAAGCTCATTTCTAAAACGCTCAGCATACTTTTCTACATTTTCGTTGTGAAAAGATTGACCTAAACCCGAAATATATATACCTACTTTATTCATTGTTTATCAAAATGTTAGATAGGATTTGCTCACCCATTTGTCATCCAAACCAATCTTACACCAGCCATTACTTTCTTCATGAATAAAAATTTCCTCGTCTTTCAATACACTTGATGTTTTTGGATAATTTGTTCCAGGTCCGGTTCTAACATTTAAAACAGTAGTATTTACGGTAGCTCGTTTTACCTCCTCTGTATACCTTCCCGCAACCCAATGTTCTAATGAATTAGAAATTTTATACCAATTATCTCTTTCTTCATAAACCCGTAAGACAGCTCCCATTTCAATACTGGATCGCTCTTTTGCTTTGGTACTACTTGCTAAAGGTGCAGTTCTTATGTTCAAAACGCTTGCAGTTACACAAACATATTTTAAAATAGAAGTAGTATCTGTTTTTATGGGATGTCCATTTAATTTGAGAGTAACCAATGGAGCAAAATTATTTTCGAAATCACTTACTTTGTTACCTCCAAAAAAATTTGTCCCCGGACAGGATTTATTTCCTCCTGCTCCATTATTTCTAAATCCATTATCCAATCGAAACCAATGATGATAAACAATTGTGTTAGAATTTACGGGTAAATTAAACTTTTTACATAAAGCAGCTGTTGCTGTGATGATAGATTCTTTTTGTAGCGTATTCATCACATCTCCATTCAAATCAAAATTTCCGAAGTTTTCAATACAAATGGAATTCGCATTTTGATTGGTAATACAAGCAGGTGATAATTCCAAACTCCTACCAGTTAAAACAGTTCCGTCAGGAAAAATAGTAAAATGTTGCCCAATATCTCGCCAACCATTTTGATTCACATGATGATTTTTCATGGCTAATTGCCTTTCAAAATGATTAGTCCCTTTAAAATGAATATAACTAGGAATATACGTGTGATGCTGTTGAATTTTTAAAATAGTTCGCCCCACCCTTAAGCGTGATATCCAATTTTCAAATTCGGATATAGTCATTTTTGTAAATCCATATTTTGTTTCCATTTTGATTATTTTTAATGCATCATAAAAACATATAAAAACCCGTAGTGCATTATTAAACTAGATTAATTTTTAAGTTGTTAATATTTCTGTTGAATACAAATTTATTGAGATATTGAATTGTTGTCAAAGTAGTAATCTTTGCTAAAATTCTAGTTTTAAAACCTTCGAAAGATTTTGCATAATTTCTTCTAATCATGAACTGGTCACATAATTGAGAAAATAAAGTTTCTATACGTTTTCTGTATTTTTTGAATTGATAAAACTGAGGTTTGTAATCTTTCTGATTTTTCCTTTTTGGCGTTTCCAATTCAATGTTTACTTCATTAAATAAGTCAAGTTGAATCGTTTGGGAAAGATATCCTTTATCTCCAAGTATAACACAATCTGAAAGTTGTGTTTTTATATCTTGTAAATAATGGATGTCATGTACAGAAGCCGCCGACAAATCAAAACTTTGAAAAACGCCATTAATGGTGCAAATAGCATGAAGTTTATAACCATAGAAATGTAAATTTTGAGAAGCACAAAATCCTTTGTTAGGAATTGCATAATCTACTTCTTTACAAATCTTACTCCTAGAAGAACGAGCCATTTTACATACTTCTAAAGGCATACTATCTATTACAAAATAATTTTCAAACTCATTAAATTTTTCAGCCATTTTTATTCTTAATTTTTCAATGTATGGAAACAATTTTCGCTTTCTTCTATTGTAAACACTTCGTTCGATTTTAGTCTCAATTTCCCAACCTTTGATTTCTCTAAAAAGTTGATGCTCTGAGTCGATTGATTTAAACTCTGCCAAAATAGTTAAGCTAATTAATTCTAAATCAGATAGGTTTGGTATAATAGGTTTGAAGTAAAAGTTTTCTGCGTCTGAAATTTTACTTAATTCTTTGAAAATTAATTTGTAACTTGCTTCAAGGTTGCTCATAATTGTATTTGATTGGTAGTCAATAGAATGTACTTATTTTTAGTGTTTTGAGCAACTTTTTTTATATTGCACTACGGGTTATAAAAGTATATATTTATAAATAATCAGTAAATACGGAAAATCACGTATTTTTGATAAAAATTAAAGAGTTTTAGTTAATTCTTTTCTCTTTCTGATCTCAGGAAGATACGTAAGTAAAGCGAAACATACCTTTATTGTTCTGTAAATACTGAGAAAGTAATGAATCTATTTCAACCCCAAGTACATCTATACTACCAAGTCGAGTACGCTTTATACCATTAACTTTTGCTGAGAGTTCCTTAGCATTCTTGATTTTTCCCGTAAAAGATAGGTCGAATAAGAAAGGTAATTTTGCATCAGTATCAATGATTTACTGTTTAGAAAATTCAAAATCTGGAATCATAGCATTCATTTTAGGAATGTTTTTCTACTTTTCTGTCAGTTTCTGAATTTTTGTACTGGATGCGATATACCAACGATATTGTCATCCTTACTACGCCAGTTTCGTTTTCCCCATTCAAATAATTCACAAAGTAAGGTATTTTCAGCAGTAATGGGGGAGCAACTCAATGTCATGAATCTTAAAGATTTCTTTTTGCGTTGGGTACCCTATTTATAAACTTATCGCGTAAATCAAGAGCCAACTGATTTGTTAACTGTTGATTTATTATTGAATTTTTTAAATTAAACTGTATTTGCTTTAGAGCTTATCTGCTTTAAATGAACCTTCAGTTATGTTGTAGGTCATCCCATCTTCATCTTCTCCAGTAAAATTGAATGTGCCCTGTATAAAATCATCGTTAATTGTGGTTATAACCAAAGTCCCAGATACGGCGTCTATTGTAATATCTCCTTGAGAAAAACTTGCATTGTAGGCATCCTCGTCCCAAGAATCAGTAATTGAATGGCTTCCCAGTTCATAATCCGTTGGCATTAATAGTGAAATAGCTCTATAACTAGCATTTATTCCCTGATCGGCTCCTATTTCAACCTGTAGAGAAGCTGATGTATAAGGTTCCATATTATAGGTGGTTCCATTCACTTTAAAAGTAATAAATATATCACCACCATTATTAGATCCGCCATCATCATCACTGCTACAGGCAAATAATACAAATGTTGCGAAAACGCTTAAAATTAATTTTTTCATAGTCATCATTTTTAAATTTATTATTAATCATATTAGAACGTGTTTTTATATAATTATATTTCAATCCAATCATCTTCATTGAAGATTGTGAGTATAATTTCCTCTATACTGAGCATTCCGGCTGTGTTTTCAGCGATTACTTTAAAGTGGTGATAAATCGTACCTCCATCATCATTAATCAGCTTTAAAATATCTGATTGCAGCTCAGTATCAATCAAGGATAATTCTATCTCATCATCATTGGTTTGGAATAGATGAATTTCAGTCCAGTTCCCCTGACTGTTCATTTTATAAACGTGGTATTTGGCTTTATAGGCTGTTTTTGACCACTTCAATGAAACTGAATGGATTTCGTCATTAGAGTCGGGTTCTGTAGATAGAAACTTCAGTACCGGTGACTGTGGTGCATTGGCTTCCATCATGAGGCTGGCTACTATCTTTGAAGCCTGTGAAGGGGCATATTCAATTACAGTATTTCCTTCAGAATTAGCATATCTTACCTCTCTGGATGCAGTTACCCTGTAAAATAGACCATCTCCATACGGTATCTCTGTCAGGTCTTCAAAGTTATCAGTTACTGTCCAAATCGGTTCGTTTAGAAGATTTTCATCTTCAAGGTCAACAATTTTTACCAATTGCATAGTCTGTACAGACTGTGCATCAAGGAAACTTTTTGCCCTGTATATGGTAATTT
>JAUXNR010000652.1 GCA_030682755.1 Flavobacterium sp. | reverse complement strand
GAATTACCTTTTTTAACACGATTGGCAAACAAACTTCCTTTTGTTGATACTGATGTCCCTTCAATGTTGTCTCTTCGTGGTGAAGTTGCGTTTTTAAAACCGGATTCACCAAGTGCAGATAATTTTAATGGCGAAGCAACGCTTTATGTAGATGATTTTGAAGGTTCGCAAACCACCATTGACATGCGTTCTCCTTTTGCATGGAGTTTGGCAAGTGTACCTGCGAGAAATGCTGCCAGTACTTACAACTTTTTAGAAAACTCAGAAATCCCTTTAGAATACGGATTCAAACGAGCCAAATTATCTTGGTATAGTATTGATCCAATATTTTATACTTCGCAACGACCGTCTGCAATATCGGATGCAGATTTAGCAACAAACAAAACCAGACGTGTTTTTATCAATGAATTATTTCCTGTTACTGATATTGTTCAAGGGCAAACCACGGTTATAAACACATTAGATTTAACGTATTATCCAAGAGAAAGAGGGCCGTATAATTTTAATACAGCAGCTTCAGGAACAAACAATTTGCCAAACCCTGAAACCAATTTTGGGGGTATTATGCGAGCCATAAATTCAACCAATTTTGAACAAGGAAACGTTGAATATATCCAATTCTGGATTTTGGACCCCTATGTGGGTGCCGGAGCAGTTGATATTTCAAACCAAGGGAAAATATATTTTAACTTAGGTGAAATATCAGAAGACGTTTTGAAGGATGGAAGAAAAATGTATGAAAACGGATTACCCAATGCAGGTTCTTCACAGCCAACAATTCCAACCATTTGGGGTAAAGTTCCGGCTTCGCAATCTTTAATTTATGCTTTTGACGCTGATGGAGGAAACAGAGCCTCACAAGATTTAGGATTGAACGGTTTAACAGATGATGAAGAGGCGGCACAATTTCCCGCTTTTGCAGGATTACAAGATCCGGCAGCAGATAATTATCAGTTCTATTTGAATGCACAAGGAAATATCATTGAACGATATAAAAATTACAATGGTCTTCAAGGCAATTCACCCGTAACGGTGTCTGACAATAACAGAGGAAATACTACACTTCCAGATGTTGAAGATATTAATCGTGACAATACCATGAATACGATTAATGCTTATTATGAATATAGTATTGATGTTAGACCCGGAATGCAAGTTGGTGAAAATTATATTACTGATGTTGTAGAAACAACACCTGTAATTCCCGGACCGGGAAATCAAACTACAGATGCTCGTTGGATTCAATTTAAAATTCCGGTTACGCAACCTGAAAATGTTATTGGTAATATTTCTGATTTTAGGTCTATTCGATTTATGCGAATGTTTTTAACAGAATTTACAGAAGAAGTTACGTTGCGATTTGGAGTTTTAGAATTGGTTAGAGGTGAGTGGAGACGTTTTGAAAGAACCTTGGATCCAAATGAAACAACAGAGGTAAATGATGAAGACGATACTGCATTAGATGTATTGTCTGTTAACATCTTGGAAAACAGTAACAGACAACCCATCAATTATGTATTGCCACCGGGAGTTCAACGAGAGCAATTGTATAATCAAAATACGGTTGTAAATCAAAATGAGCAATCGCTTTCATTGCGTATTTCTAAAAAGACACCATCAGAACCGGGATTAGGTGGTTTGGAGCCGGGAGATGCAAGAGCCGTTTTCAAAAACATTGAAATGGATTTCAGACAGTTTAACAAACTGAGAATGTTTTTGCATGCCGAAGCTTTACCAACAGAAGGTAATGATGCAAATGGGTTGAAAGATGACGAGATGATTGCTTTCATTCGATTTGGAAATGACTTTACTGAAAACTTTTATCAAGTTGAAGTTCCTTTAAAAGTAACACCACATTTTAGTATGTCACCCGAGGACATTTGGCCAAAAGAAAATGAAATGGAGTTGACCATGTCTTTGTTAACGCAACTCAAAATATTAAACATTAATGGTGCTGCACCGGCTCCTGATGCTTTTGGAATTAGTTTTGTAGATGAAACCGTTTTAGACCCATCCATGGCAAACAAAGAAACTGCAAAATTGCGTTTGGGTATTAAAGGAAATCCAAATTTTGGTTTGGTTAGAACGATTATGGTTGGACTTAAAAACGGCACTACCAACCAAGAAGTTCATTCTATGGAACGAGATATTCGCGGAGAGGTTTGGTTTAATGAGCTTCGAGTTTCAGACATGAACAATAAAGGAGGTATGGCTGCTATTTTGAATATGGATTCAAACATGGCAGATTTGGTATCCGTTTCTGCAGTAGGAAGAATGAGTACTATTGGTTTTGGTTCTTTGGAACAAGGGGTAAACGAGCGAAGCAGAGAAGACATGAAGCAATATGATATTGTTACCAATGTTAATTTCGGAAAGTTTTTACCAAACAAATGGGGATTAAATTTACCTTTCAATTATGCCATTGGCGAACAAATTATTACCCCGGAATATGATCCGTTTAATCAAGATATCAGATTAGAACAATTGTTGGATGTTACTGCTGATGCTGCAGAAAGAGAAAATATCAGAAACAGAGCAATTGATTACACCAAAAGAAAAAGTATTAATTTTATTGGTGTCAGAAAAGACAGAGGCCCTGAACAAAAACCAAGAGTGTATGATGTTGAGAATTTAACCTTATCACATTCTTTCAATCAAGTTGAACGCCATGATTTTGAAATTGAAGATTATATAGATAAACAAACCAGAACTGGAGTTGATTATGCCTATGCTTTTCAAAATAAACCCATAGAGCCGTTAAAAAATAATTCTTTTATGAAAAAATCTCAATATTGGAAATTATTGAGCGATTTCAATTTTAATTATTTGCCGTCTTCTATAAATTTTAGTTCCAATATTTTAAGACAGTATAACAGACAACAATTCAGACAGGTTGAAGTAACAGGAATTCCTTTGGATGCCTTGTACAGAAGAAATTATATGTTTAACTACCAATACGGTTTTAATTTCAATCTTACCAAATCATTAAAAATTAACTACACGGCATCCACAAGTAATCTTGTTAGAAATTATATGGATGAAGATAATGTTCCGGATAATACCAATACTATTTGGGATGATTATTGGAGTATTGGAACACCAAACCAGCACAACCAACAGTTGATTTTAAATTATGAGTTGCCATTAAATAAGATACCTTTCTTAACTTTCTTGAAATCTAATTATTCTTATACCGGAACTTACAATTGGCAGCGAGCCTCTTTAGCTTTAGCTTCCTATACGGCAGAAGACGGGATTTCTTATAATTTAGGAAATACTATTCAAAACTCAGGTTCTCACAGGTTGAACGCCACCATGAATATGGATTTATTCTACAAATATATTGGATTAACAAAAGGGCCAAAAAAACCTGCTCAAACCCCGAGACCCGCTCCACCAAAACCGGGAGAAAAAATTGTAAGCACACGTCAACCTGTAGCACAAGAAAGCAATGTGTTTTTGGATGGTTTGATTGGTGTTGTAACCAGTGTTAAAAACATTCAAGCAAATTACACCCATAATACGGGAACTTTACTGCCGGGTTATTTACCAATGATTGGTTTCTTTGGATCTTCTCGTCCTTCGTTAGAATTTGTTTTAGGTACGCAAGATGAAGTGCGGTATCAAGCAGCCAAAAACGGGTGGTTGACCAATTATCCTGATTTTAACCAAAGTTTTACACAAGTTGTAAATAAGCAATTGAACCTAACGGCAAAAGTAGATTTATTCCCTGATTTCACAATTGACTTAGTGGCAGACAGAAATTATATGGAAAATTTCTCAGAACAGTATGATGTTACTGACGGAGTATATAATTCCAGATCACCTTATACGTTTGGTAATTTTTCAATCAGTACTTCCATGATTAAAACTTCATTTAGCAGAAGTGATGAAAATGGTTCGGCTCCATTTGATGAATTTAGACAAAACAGATTGGAGATAGCCAACCGATTGGCCATACAACGCGGAATTGATATTTCTGACCCTGCAAATTTAGACGCAGAAGGTTATCCAATTGGCTATGGAAAAAACAATCAAGCAGTTTTAATTCCTGCCTTTTTATCGGCTTATACAGGTAAAGATGCATCAGACGTTTCATTAAGTCCGTTCAGAAATGTACCCATTCCAAACTGGACAGTGAAATACAGCGGATTAATGCGTTATCAGTTTTTTAAAGATAAATTCAGACGATTCTCATTGCAACACGGGTATAGAGCATCTTATACAATTAATTCATTCCGTTCTAATTTTGATTTTGATCAAAACCCGAACACAATTGATCCGGTTAGTGGTAATTATTACAACAAAACCTTAATTGGAAACATCAATTTAGTGGAACAGTTTAATCCGTTGATTCGAATTGATATGGAGATGAAAAATTCCTTTAAAATTTTAGCGGAAATGAAAAAAGACAGAGCTCTTTCGCTAAGTTTTGACAATAATTTATTGACCGAACAAAAAGGAGTGGAGTATGTAATTGGATTGGGTTATCGAATTAAAGATGTGATTTTTAATTCAGCTTTAGCGGATAATCCTACGGGTGTAATAAAAAGTGATATTAACATACGAACCGATTTATCTTTTAGAGATAATAATACAATCGTACGTTATTTAGATTATGATAACAACCAGCTGGCGGGCGGACAAAATCTTTGGTCAGCTAAATTAACGGCAGATTACGCTTTTAGCAAACAATTGACCATGATTTTTTATTACGATCATATGTTTACAAAAGCTGTAATATCTACTTCATTCCCAATGACTAACATTAGAACCGGATTTACGCTTCGATATAATTTTGGAAATTAGTGGAAATAGTTCTAAAAACATTTTAAAATTAAGTGACTAAAAATTACATTTGCTAAAACTTATATAGATATGAATATACCTTCTGATTTAAAGTACACCAAAGACCATGAATGGATAAAAATTGATGGAGATAAGGCCATTGTTGGAATTACAGATTTTGCTCAAAAAGAACTAGGAGACATAGTATATGTTGAAGTTGAAACTTTAGACCAAACTTTAGACAGAGATGAAGTTTTTGGAACAGTTGAGGCAGTGAAAACGGTGTCTGATTTATTTTTACCGGTTTCAGGAGAAATCACAGCGTTTAATGAGTTACTGGAAACAGATCCTGAGAAAGTAAATAACGATCCTTATGGCGATGGATGGATGATCGAAATGCGAATTACAAATCCGTCAGAGCTAGAAGATTTATTAGACAGTGATTCTTATAAAGCATTAATTGGATTATAAACAAACATTGTTTCGAGTTGTTTTTATACTCTGGATCACAACTATAACTGTTTTAAGTTTGGTAGAATCAGAAAATTTTTCTCGCATTGATGTAAAAAATTCGGATAAATTTGCTCACTTTGTTTTTTATTTTTGGCTGACAATTTTAATGTTTTTAGCCATTCCAAAACAAAAGTTTAGTTTTAGGTTTCTTGTGATTTTTAGTTTTTCATTTTCAGTTATTTATGGCATAATAATTGAGATATTGCAAGGCGTAATTACCGAGAAAAGACAACCTGAACTTTTTGATGTTTTTGCCAACACTTTTGGAAGTTTTATAGCTGCGTTAGTCATCTATAAATTGTTTCCCAAGGTTAAATTTTTAAAATAATTTCGATTGTTTTCGATAAATACATATATTAGCATCTCAAAAATTATAAATAATGGAACCAAAAAAGAATCCTAATGTTGATCCCAGAAGAAATAGCTTTATCTATTTCAGTTTGGGTTTAATGGCAATGGTCGTATTGTCTTATATGGC
>JAUXNR010000648.1 GCA_030682755.1 Flavobacterium sp. | reverse complement strand
GTGGCATCGAATTGTAAAATTGCCGAGCCAAACTGAAAACCCTGTGTCCACTCAGTCCAGCCGCGGGTGGAGTATTTACCGTTTACTGTAAAAACGGGCGAACCTTTAGAGGAATCGTAGTTAATATCTATGTTTTTTATTTTTTCACCGGAAAGCTCCCAGAAAAGAGAAAGTTTTTTCGAGAGATTTTTGGGTTGAAGTTGATGGTCAATTTTCAGCATCGGTTCTTTGAAATTATGGTGATTAATAGAGAATTATAGTGATTTTTTGAGATTGACAGAGATTTGTTGTGATTAATGGAGATTAACAGAGATTTTTTGTGATTGTAATTCATATCAGGTTTAATTTTATAAAACAAAACTTGCGGCAAGATACAAAAGAGGCAAGGTTTTTAATAATGTTTTTTGGGAAAATTCATCATATTTACAACTCAACTTTCTTTATTGCCGATCTGTCGGGACAGTTTTCGAACATTTGCAAACTGTTCAATCTGAGCAGGGGATGAACAAATTCAGGTGCAATTTCGGCCAGTGGAACCAGCACAAAAAGGCGTTTGTGAATGTGCGGATGTGGAATAACAAGCGTATCAGTTTCGATAATAAGTTCATCGAAATACAAAATATCGATGTCCATTTCACGCGAAGTATATTTTCCACTCACACGTTCACGGCCAAACCAATTTTCAATTTTGGCTATATTTTTCAGCAGTTTTTCCGGTGAAAATTCGGTTTCAATCATCAAAACCTGGTTCCAGAAATTCTCTTGACTCTGAAATCCCCACGGCGGCGTTTCGTAAACCGACGAACGTTTAATGATATCGCCTAACTCATTTTTAATGAATGTGTAAACTTTATCGAAATTATCGTGTTTATTTCCGGTATTTCCACCAATTCCTAAAAAAACCTGATGCATTGAATGTTATATTTGTAATTCGTTTAAAATGACGATACCAATAAAATAACTGAAATTAAAATTAGTAAAATATAATAAACAAAGGATATGAAAGAATTTTTCAAGTATGTTTTTGCAACAATTGTCGGGGTTTTTGCGGTTTCGATAATTG
>JAUXNR010000640.1 GCA_030682755.1 Flavobacterium sp. | reverse complement strand
CGATCACTTTTTACGGGGATTGAATCTTTTTTTATTTCTTGAGCAAATAGAGATGTTGCACAAAAAAGTACTACGATACTAAAAAAACAATTTAATGTGCACTTCATTTTCGTTGTCTATATTATTTTTTAGAATGTTTTGGGCTTTAATCCATAAATTGGTGTCATTTGTGTCGTCAACCACAAAACCTACTGTTGGATTTAATTCAAAATGCGTTTTAAAACCACAGGCTCTTGAAACGTAAATATCATTGCGAGTGTAGTTTATTTGAATCGTATCTCTATTGTTACTTGCATCTGTTGCTGTTGCATTTAATATGAATTCATAAACCGTTATATCCTCAAATGTACGAAGTGGAATTTCAATTTTACTAGTATTTGTAAAACTCATGAATGTTTCCTGATTCGGATTTTTCACTCTTAAATCTGTAACATTTCTCAAGATAGCCGGATTTTCATTGTTGTAAAATTCAATGACTAATCTGGGCGTTGTGGGTGTTCCGGGAGCACAAATGTCATCTTTTTCACAATCGGTACAAAAGACAGCAAGACTTAATACAAGGAATAGTTTTAAATAGCGTTTCATTTATTTTTTTTCTAAAAGTACAACATTTTCCACGTGATGCGTTTGCGGAAACATATCAACCGGACGAACACGTGTTACTTTATACAGTGAATCCATTAAAGCTAAATCTCTCGCTTGCGTAGCCGAATTACAGCTCACATAAACTACTTTTTCCGGTGCAATTCTCATGATTTGTTCTACAACTGCGGCATGCATACCATCTCTTGGAGGGTCTGTGATGATAACATCCGGTTTTCCATGTTTTTCAATGAAATCAGCGTTAAAAACTTCTTTCATATCGCCCACAAAAAACTCACAATTGTTGATATTGTTGCGTTTTGCATTTTCTTTGGCATCAGCAATAGCCTCTGGAACAGCTTCAACACCAATAACTTTTTTTGCTTTTTTTGAAACAAATTGAGCAATGGTTCCGGTTCCGGTATATAAATCATATACCAATTCCTCTCCGGTTAATCCGGCAAAATCTCTTGTGATTTTATACAACTCGTAGGCCTGATCTGAGTTGGTCTGATAAAATGATTTTGCATTGATAGAAAATTGCAACCCTTCCATTGATTCCAAAATATAATCTCTCCCTCGAAACAATTTTATATTTTGGTCGTATAGTGTGTCGTTGGCTTTTCCATTGATAACGTATAATAAGGAGGTAATTTCAGGAAAACGATCAGCAATAAAATTTAAAAGCAATTCACGTTTGGTTTTGTCTTCTTTATAAAATTGGATTAAAACCATTAACTCTCCGGTTGATGCTGTTCTAATCATCAATGTACGCAACAAGCCTCCATGATTTCTGGCATTAAAAAAGGAAATATCATTTTTAACAGCAAATTCTTTTATTTCATTTCTAATTGCGTTGGATGGATCTTCTTGAAGATGACACTTTGAAATATCCAAAATTTTATCCCACATTTTAGGAATGTGAAATCCAAGAGCATTTTTATTTATAATATCTTCTTGGTTTTGAATTTCATTTTTGGTTAACCATCGGCTGTCAGAAAAAGAGAATTCCATTTTATTTCTATAAAAAAACTGTTTTTCTGATCCTAAGATAGGTTCAAACTCCGGGAGAGCAATTTTTCCAATTCGTTTTAAGTTGTTATAAACCTCATTGTTTTTATAAAACAATTGTTGGCTATAGTTCATGTTTTGCCACTTGCAACCGCCACAAACACCAAAATGTTCGCAAACAGGATCTACCCGATGTTCAGATAATTTATGAAATTGAATCACTTTTCCTTCGTAATAGGCTTTGCGTTTCTTAAAAGTTTGAACATCTACTACATCTCCCGGAACAACATTTGGGATAAATATTATTTTTCCATCATCAGCTTTTGCAACCGAAACACCTTTGGCTCCGGCATCTAACACTGCTACGTGTTCAAATATAATCTTGTCAGTTTTTTTTCTTGCCATGCAGCAAAAATAAAGTATTGCGTAGGATTTTTATAGTTTTGAACCATTAATTTTATCATAAAAACCAATTACTATTGCATTTTGTTTCTATTTCCTCTTTAAAAAAAGGAAGTCATTGCAATTGTCCATAAAATAATGATAATTGGTCCCACTAATCCGATAAATAATCCACCGATTCTAAATTCTTTTTGTTCAATCATTCCCGTACTGTATGCAATGGCATTTGGCGGTGTTGAAACCGGTAAAAGCAACGCACAAGACGCACAAAGCCCGATTACAAATGGTAAAACGATTGGGTTAAATCCTTCTGTGATACTCATTAATGAAATGGCCACCGGAATTAAAATGGTTGTAGCCGCCGTATTACTCATAAAATTGGACAATGTGACGGTTGTCAAAGCAAATAAAAACAGTAAGATATAAAAGTTGATTTCAATAGAACTTATTTGTGTGATGAAATAATCGGCCAAACCCTGTTCTTGAATGGCTAAGCCTAAAGCAAGTCCACCCGCAACAAGCATAAGCGTATCCCAAGGTAAAGAACGCACATCGTCTGCATCAATAATTCCCAACATGGTTAAGGCAACAATCGGGATTCCGGAAACTGCCGCAACAGGAATTTTTGTCCACTGCGATGTTAGCCATAATAACAATGTTGTTCCTAAAACCATTAGTACGATACGTTTTCTGATTTTATCTTCATCTTCAAATTCTTTGTTAGGTTCTTCTGTTGGGATTTGAAGGAAATCCAATGATAAGGTTTCGTTTCCGATTTTATATTTTGAAATTAATACTTTCCAAAAAAGGAACACCAATACCAAGGCAACAGGAATTCCTACGATCATCCATTCTAT
>JAUXNR010000639.1 GCA_030682755.1 Flavobacterium sp. | reverse complement strand
AATCACAGAATTAGAATTTTTTTCGCATAAATCTTGTAAAGCATAAACCAAACCTAACTTGGCTAGAACAGGAGGTACCAATTCGTGAGATAAATCCCGAACCCTATCATGGGCATCTTTTAGAAGTGATCTGGCTTTTATGATTTCTTCGGCTGGAGGTTCGTTTTTATTTGCTATGTAGGCTGAGAGGTGAAGTCCTGCAGAAGAGAGCAAAGCACTGATGTTGTCGTGTAGTGTTTCGGCTAATTTTTTTCGTTCAATTTCTTGACCATCAATAGAGGCATTGATAATATTTTCTTGAATTTCACTATCAATTTCTTTAATTTTATTACGTTGTTTGAGTTGTAAATTTTGATAAAAAAAGTAAAATAGAATCAAACTAAATGCAAAAAGTGAAGCAAAAACAATGATTATTTTTTTGTTCCGAGATTCTCGCTCTTCAGCATTTTTAGCTATTAAAGCATATTCATTTTCTATTTTTTCAATTTGATAAAGAGTTTCTACTTTTTTTACAGCATCATTAATGTTAACGTTTACTACTTTATCTTTCAATTCTAAAGCAGTATTTAAATGCATATTGGCTCTCTTGTGGTCATTCAAATTTTCATAGGCATAAGCTAGATTAAGATGAACTTCAATTAATTCGTTATCGGTCATTACTTTTTCAAACCTATTCAATGCCTCATGGTAGTATTCTGCCCCACGTTTAAAATCTTCTTTATGAACCATATAATAGTACCCTAAATTACTTAACGATGAAATTTTTACAGAATTATTATCCGTTTTTAATGAAGTTTCGTAGCAGGAATCTAAATATTTTTTTGCCTTTTCATATTCGTCTTTTAAAGAATAATACGCAAAATGGTTGTTATAACTGGATGCCAAACCTTCATTTGATTTTATTACTTTATCTAAAGCAAACTTTTTTTTCATGTAGTAATAAGAGCTATCCAAATTAGATAGAACATGGAGTCGGAATAAATTTTGATAAGCATTTCTTAAGGAGATAGTATCTTTTGTTTTTATTGATAAATCTACTCCTTTATGATAGCTTTTGAAAGACATTATGGTGTCTCTAAGGATGGAGTACTTGCCACCTAATTCAACATATAATTCTGCAGTTGAAACCGATGATTTATTTTTTTCAATATGATTTATGACGTCATAAAGTGCTTTTATAGCTTTGTCATTTTCATTTAATTTGCTGTAGATGTTAGCCTTCTTAATACTTGTTTTTTTGAGGTTATTGAATTGTTTTGTTGCAATATAGTGGTCTGTTTTATTTTTTGCATAATTCAATCCTTTAATTAATTCATTTTTATCTGTGTAATAATCAATAGAATCTCTTGTTGCGTTTTGAGCAGAAGCAAAAACGCAACTCATTAGAAAAAAATGAATAAAAATAAGTAAACGCATAGATGCTTTTTAGCAATTTGTAGTAATGCTAATCACCGGTTTAGTTTTTCGAGTTGAGGTATTGTCTTCATATTCTTCTTGATCAAAGATTATTTCTATCTTATCGTCATAAGCTCTTGTGTCAAAATCATGGGTAGTAAAAGTTGAAGAAGGACTTGTTGCGGGAGGGATTAGTGAAATAAAGACAACATAATTACCTCTAGAATCATCGGTTAATGAATAATCACAATTGTCTGGTACATCAAAAGAAACAGTATATTCTTCAATAGATGTGCGTTCAAGATTAATTTTGCCTACTAGTTCCATATACTTTTAAGTTTAAGCATTAATTAAATTGTGCTTCAATGCATATTTTACTAAACCAATAGTATTTTTAACATTGAGTTTTTTGATTAAATTTTTTCTATGAGTTTCAACAGTGCTGGCACTGATAAAAAGTTCTTCGCCAATTTCTTTACCACTGTATTCTAGTGAAATAAGTTTTAAAATTTCAATTTCACGATTGGTTAATGGCACACCTAACATAGAATTTGAATCGTTGGTGTTTGTCAGAGAATTGAAAATTTTGTCTTTTATGTTTTGAGAATAATAAGGATTTCCGTTTGAAACAGTTGTAATTGCCTCTAAAATGTTTTCTCCGGCACATTCTTTTGATAAATAGCCGCTGGCACCTAGTTTGACAACTTCCTTTACAAGTTTATAGTCATCATAACTGGAGAGAATAATTACTTTACAACAATAGCCTTTAACTGAAAATTCCTTGAGCACTTCAATTCCATCACGAATTGGCATGTTGATATCCATGACTAAAATATCTGCCTTGACGTTACAAACTTTATCTATGAGATCTTCACCATTGAGAGAGTGACCCACAACTTCAAATTGCGGGTTTGTTTTTAAAACAGCAAGCATGCCATCAATTAATACCTGATGATCATCAGCTAAAAATATTCTAATTTTGGGTTCCATAATGATTTTAACATTTCAAATGTAAAAAAATAAATACAAACTATAAAGTTTTATTGACTTTTGTTAGTGTTAACATAAAATAAAAAAAAATCCGAACTTAATGTTCGGATTTTTCACGCACTAAAATAAACTAAGTTTATAGGTTTATCGTATTCTATTCGAAGATTTTACGAGTTTTTCGTCCTTATTAATAGCGATGTTGGCCAACACTAAAAATACGATAGAAATAACAGGAAGCACCAACCCAATACCCTTCTCAGATATATCAATATCTCCGGATACGTTTAACGAAAGGAAAAGCAATAATCCTAATAAAATTAAATTTAATAAGATATTTAACAAGCAAATGACAGATTGTTGACGTCTTTTCTTGTATAAATTTATTGTAATAACTGATAAAATTGCACTAAAAATAAAAAGAATTGAAACACCTAAATAATTATCAAAGTATAGCGAAAAATTATTAGAATCTTTCCATAACGGCAGGAAAAAAGGCAAAACTCCGGAACAAATAATAGCTCCAATTAAATATAATGTTTGAATCCTTTGAAACATAAGGTTTTTATTTACCGACAAAAATAATTTTTCTTTTTAAATTTTACTATTGTTTGATAAAAAAAATAGTTGTATTATTGCCTTGTATTTCCGATTGCCCTTAAACCTTCGGCATATTTCACAAAAATTTACACTTCACATTTTACAGATTAAACTAATTTAATTCTAAAAACATACATGTTTCAAATTTCTGCTTTAAAAGAAATGAAGCTTGCTGAGCTTCAAGAAATAGCTAAAATTGCCAATATCAAATTTAACGGAGTCAAAAAAGACGAATTAATAAAAAGTATTATTAGCAAACAAGAAGCTGAAGTTCCAACTCCAGAAGTTGTGACAGAAGATGCTTCAAAATTAAAATCAAAAAGAAATAGAATTCTTCCAAATAAAGCTGTTGAAAAACAGGAAAGTAAAGTTGTAGATTCAAATGAGACAAAGGCAGAACCTGAAGTTATTCAAGAAATTGAGACCAAAGAATTGCCAAAACCTGCTCCAAAGTTTATCAAACCAAAATTTGAAAAACGAAAAATTGAACCTGCTCAAGAATCTTTATTTCAAGAAAATACTCCTGCTGAAAGTGAAAATGTTTCACAAGAGTCGGCACAACAAGAAGAACCAGCCATTGTAAAAAATCAGACTCCTTTTGTAAAAAATCCGAATCAAAACCCGAACCAAAACGGAAACGGAAATCAACATCACAATCAAAAAAATAAAAAACCAAATTACAGAGATTCAGATTATGAATTTGACGGAATCATTGAAAGTGAAGGTGTTTTAGAAATGATGCCTGATGGTTATGGATTTTTAAGGTCTTCAGATTACAATTATTTGGCTTCACCTGATGATATTTATTTGTCAACGTCACAAATTAGATTATTTGGATTAAAAACTGGCGATACGGTTAAAGGTGTTGTTCGACCACCAAAAGAAGGAGAGAAATTTTTCCCATTAGTAAAAGTTTTAAAAATAAACGGACATGATCCGCAAGTGGTTCGTGATCGAATTTCCTTCGAACATTTGACACCTGTTTTTCCGGACGAAAAATTTAAACTTGCCGAAAAACAAGCCACAATATCCACCCGAATCATAGATTTGTTTTCTCCAATCGGAAAAGGACAACGCGGTATGATTGTAGCTCAACCCAAAACCGGTAAAACAATGCTCTTAAAGGATATTGCAAATACAATTGCTGCAAATCATCCAGAAGTATATCTGATTGTATTATTGATTGATGAACGTCCGGAAGAGGTAACAGACATGCAACGTAATGTTCGCGGTGAAGTTATTGCTTCCACATTTGATGAACCGGCAGACAGACACGTTAAAGTGGCCAATATTGTTTTAGAAAAAGCAAAACGATTAGTAGAATGTGGTCATGACGTTGTTATTTTATTAGATTCAATAACTCGTTTAGCAAGAGCTTATAACACTGTACAACCTGCTTCAGGTAAAGTATTGAGTGGTGGTGTTGATGCCAACGCACTTCAAAAACCAAAACGTTTCTTTGGTGCGGCTCGAAATATTGAAAATGGAGGTTCGTTAAGTATTATTGCAACAGCCTTAACAGAAACAGGATCAAAAATGGATGAGGTTATTTTTGAAGAATTTAAAGGAACCGGTAACATGGAACTTCAATTGGATCGTAAGATCTCAAACAAACGAATTTTCCCTGCTATTGATTTGACTTCTTCAAGCACCAGAAGAGATGATTTGTTGCTTGACGATAATACCATTCATAGAATGTGGATTATGCGAAAATATTTGGCAGATATGAATCCGGTTGAAGCGATGGATTTTATTAACGACAGATTTAAGAAAACACGCAATAATGAAGAATTTTTAATCTCCATGAACGATTAATTAAAAAGTCCCTTAGTTGGGACTTTTTTTATGGATTGTATAATCTCTCCGTAAAACTTTCAAAAGGTTTTCATTGAAAGTAATTTTTATTTGAAAATAATGAAATTGCTATTTTCAAACTTTCAAAAAATTAAACAGCTGCTATTTTTTGTTCTCAAGATATTGACTATTTTTGCCCATGCAACACAATGTACTTATTTTAGATTTCGGTTCGCAATACACACAACTTATTGCGAGAAGAGTGCGGGAATTAAATATTTTCTGCGAAATTTTTCCTTATAACAATATTCCGACAGATTTATCTTCTTTTAAAGCAACGATTTTATCGGGAAGTCCTTTTTCTGTTAGAGCTGAAGATGCTCCACATCCTGATTTATCGCAAATTAGAGGTAAAATGCCTTTATTGGCTGTTTGTTACGGTGCTCAATATTTGGCTCATTTTGATGGTGGCGAAGTAGCTCCTTCAAACACAAGAGAATATGGAAGAGCCAATTTGAGTTTTGTAAAAGATGACGAACATTTTTTTGACGAAGTAGCTTTGAACAGTCAAGTTTGGATGAGTCACAGTGATACCATTAAAAAATTACCAACCAATGGTGTTTTGTTGGCCAGCACAAAAGATGTTGAAAATGCGGCCTACAGAATTGAAGGTGAAAATACCTATGCTATTCAATTTCATCCGGAAGTGTATCATTCTATTGATGGGAAACAGATTTTGGAAAACTTTTTGGTAAAAATTGCTGAAGTGCCTCAAAACTTTACACCTAATGCTTTTGTCGAAGAAATTGTAGCAGAATTAAAGGAGAAGATAAAAGACGATAAAGTTGTGTTAGGGTTATCTGGTGGAGTAGATTCAACGGTAGCTGCAGTTTTATTGAATAAAGCTATCGGACCAAATTTATATTGCATATTTGTGAACAACGGTTTGCTTCGTAAAAATGAATTCCAAAATGTATTGGATCAATATAAAGGAATGGGTCTTAATGTGAAAGGTGTTGATGCTGCCGATAGGTTTTTAGATCAATTGGAAGGTATTGAAGAACCTGAAGCCAAAAGAAAAGCCATTGGAAGAGTTTTTATAGAGGTTTTTGATGATGAAGCTCACCAAATTGAAGAAGTAAAATGGCTTGCTCAAGGCACAATTTATCCTGATGTAATTGAATCGGTTTCAGTTAAAGGACCATCAGCAACAATAAAATCACATCATAATGTGGGCGGTTTACCTGATTTTATGAAGCTTAAAGTTGTTGAACCACTCAGAATGTTGTTCAAAGATGAAGTGCGACGTGTTGGAAAAACATTAGGAATTGATGATGAACTATTAGGTAGACATCCATTTCCCGGACCCGGATTGTCTATCAGAATTTTAGGTGCTATCACAAAAGAAAAAGTTCGTATATTGCAGGAAGTTGATGCTATTTTTATTGAAGGTTTAAAATCTCATGGTTTGTATGATCAAGTTTGGCAAGCCGGAGCAATTTTATTACCCGTAAATAGTGTTGGTGTTATGGGAGACGAAAGAACGTATGAAAAAGTGGTTGCCCTTCGTGCCGTTGAATCAACAGATGGTATGACTGCAGATTGGGTACATTTGCCTTATTCGTTTCTGATGACCATTTCAAACGAAATTATCAATAAAGTAAGAGGTGTAAACCGTGTGGTTTATGATATCAGTTCAAAACCACCCGCCACTATAGAATGGGAATAAACGAAATTTAGACTTAACTGATTTTAGTTGTATTCCTTTATGTTTTTTAGTGATTATAATTAAAATCAGTATTGGTTTATGAAACGATTTATTTTAGTTTTGTTTTTAAATTCTCTGTTTTCTTTTGGTCAAACCAATCAAGAGTCATTAACACTGACTAAAATTAATCATGTGGTAACATCTGGTGAAACGGTTTTGAATATTGCATCAAAATATGCTGTTGATCCCTCTGTAATTTATAGAGAAAACAGATTTGCAATAGATGGCGTTTCTGAAGGGATGGAACTCAAATTTTTAGGTAGAAAAAAAATAGATTCTTCAAAAACAACTCTTCAAAAAACTAATGAAAATAAAGTTGTAGCTGACATTCCTGAAGATAAATTTGTTGAAATTGCAGCAGAAGAACCAAGGTCAATAGTAATTACAGTTCCTGAAATTAGAAATTCATCAATAACTCACAAAGTTAAAACAGGAGAAACGTTATATGGGCTTTCTAAAAAATATAATGTTTCTGTTTCTGCTTTACAACAAAACAATTCTGATTTATTAAAAAAAGGATTACAAATTGGTCAAACGTTAACAATTCCTTCAAATGGCACAGTTATTGAAAAACCAATGTCAGTTCCAAAAAATATGCTGGTAAAGCATACCGTAAAGCCAAAAGAAACGTTATATGGTTTAGCTAAATACTACGGAGTAACAATTGCTGAAATTGAAGCTTTAAATGAAAAAACGTTGCGAAATGGTTTGCAAATTGGTCAAGTTATTTTAATTCAAACCCATTGATTTAAGTCCCATTTTTATGAATAAAATAGTTGTTTTTGTCTTTTTGTTTTTAAATTTAATTTGCCTGGCACAACCGGGTGAATATAGAAAACACGTTGTAGCAAAAGGTGAAACCGTGACACAAATTGCTCAACAATACCAAGTGACTCCTTATGATATTTATCAATTGAATCCGGATGCAAAAGTGAGCATTCAGGAAAATTCAGTTTTGTTAATTCCCAAAGCTGTCAATGGCAAACCTTCGTTTCATGAAGTACAACCTGGGGATACGTTTTATAGTATTGCAAAAAAATACAACTTAACAAACGAGCAACTTGAAAAATCAAATCCAAATATTGATAAACTTAATTTAACAATTGGACAAAAAATTCAACTTAAAAATGGTACTGTTGTTACATCAAGTAAAACAACTTCTTCAGTAGATAGCACAAAAATATATCATGAAGTGCAACCTAAAGAAACATTTTACAGTATAGCAAAACTTTATAATATTAGTGTTTCTGAATTGGAACAACTCAATCCGGATGTGGTTTCAAATTTACCGGTTGGTCATCAACTGTTGGTTAAATCAAAAAAATCAGCGGTTGTTTCAAATGAAACAAAACAAAATAATGAAATTACTAAACCTACAACAGCCATTGATTCTTATAATTCATATGTTGTTAAACCAAAAGAAACCTTATTTGGAATTTCAAAAGAATTAGGATTAAGTCAAGTAGAATTAAAGGAATTAAACCCTGAGTTATCAAACGGATTACAAGAAGGAATGGTTTTGCGATTTCCTGAGAAAAAAAATAAAGTAATTCAATCAAATACCACTTATAAAGATTTGTCAAAATCTGTTCGTGTAAAAGAGACCAAAGAAATCGTATTCTTATTGCCGTTTAATGTGTCAAGCATAGCTTCAGATACTACATTATCCATGCAAGCTCGTTTAAAAAGAGACAGTTTTTTAAACATGACTTTAGATTTTTATTCGGGAGCATTGATGGCAATAGACTCAGCGAGACGTATCGGAATGCCATTGAATGTTAGGTTTTTGGATTCAAAAGAAACAAGAAATAATTCTGATGTTGCCAATTTGGTAGCTTCAAAAAATTTAAAAAATACCGATGCAGTTATCGGACCGTTTTACCCTCAATATGTTGAGAAAGTAGCTCAGTTGTTAAAAGATTCTGACGTTCCGGTAATTTCTCCATTGCGTGACACCTCTAAATCGTATGACAATTTGTATCAATCCATGCCGTCAGGTGATTTTGTAAAAAATAGTATGATTGATTATTTATACAAGCGAAACGGAAATATCATTGCTTTAATTGATAATAAAAGAAATGCCACTCGAAAGTTATTAGAAACCGAACACCGTTCAATTTACATTGTTCCATTGAATGAAAAAGGAGGTTTATTGGCTGATAGTATTTCACCAAAATTAGATAAAAACAGGGTAAATTATTTTCTATTGGATACCGGAAGTACCGGGATGATTTTTGCAGCATTAAACCAATGCAGTAAAGCAAGAAGTGCCGGATATAAAGCGGAATTGGTGGTTTTAGAAATCAATGATACTTTTGAAACCGATGAAGTTTTTCCTAGATTGGTGAAGCAGAATATTATTTTTCCATCGTTGACAAAATTTCAAGATACACCGGAAAACATGCAATTTGCAAATGCCTATCGAAAAAAGAATAATGTATTTCCTAATCAATATGCCATACGCGGATTTGATGTAACGTTTGATGTAATGCAACGTATATTGTTGCCTGAAGGTTTTGAAAAATCTGTCCAAACTACTGCAACGGTTCAGTTAGAAAATAAATTCGATTATTATAATCGTGGTGATTTCGGGTATTCAAATAAAGGTGTTTTTATCATGCAATATCAAGATGATTATACTGTAACAGAAATAGAATAATGACATCAAGAGTAGTTTACAACGGAGATTTACGAACAACTTCGGTTCATTTGCAATCGGGGACAGAAATTTTGTCTGATGCTCCAAAAGACAATCATGGTAAAGGAGAAGCTTTTTCTCCAACGGATTTAGTAGCAAATTCATTGGCCACTTGCATGTTTTCTATCATGGGAATCAAAGCAAGAGATTTGAATGTGGATTTAAGCGGTTCAACTGCAATGGTCACCAAAATAATGCAAGCGGAGCCCAGAAAAATTTCCCGAATTGAAATTATTTTTGATATGGTAATTTCAGTTGATACTAAAACAAAAACCATTTTAGAACGTGCAGCTTTAACTTGTCCGGTTCATTTAAGTTTGCATCACGATATTGAAAAAGATGTTGTTTTTAATTGGAAATAATACCTGTAAATAATAATTTTCAAAAAGAATTTCTTCGTTCAATATAGATTTCTTTTTTCTACTACTATGAACGATCAACAAAAACTTCTGATAGAATTAGCTCATACCAAAATGCCTTTTGGGAAATATGAAGGCTATTTTTTGATTGATTTACCTGAGTTTTACGTGGTTTGGTATCACAATAAAGGATTTCCGAAAGGTAAACTTGGCGAACAATTGCAATTAATCTATGAATTAAAACTAAATGGTTTGGAGGAAATTGTTAGAACTATAAAAAAACAATATCCAAAAAAATAATAGCAATCCATTTGTTTACAATTATTTACGGTTTAATTTTAAGTGCTATCTTCTTTCCTGTTTAATTTCATTTTTTCTAAATTGTTAAATAAAAATTGTCTTTCATTTACTTCTCAATTTCATTTTCACATTGATTATTTTAATCGTATTTTTGCACCGTTTTGAGTTGAAAAACAGAAATTCAATTTTGAAACAACAATAACAACTACAACTACAACCACAACACAATGAATCAAACAAAGTATATTTTTGTAACCGGAGGTGTAACTTCTTCTTTAGGAAAAGGAATCATAGCAGCTTCATTAGCAAAACTACTGCAAGCGAGGGGATATCGAACAACCATTCAAAAGTTTGACCCTTACATCAATGTAGATCCCGGAACTTTAAATCCCTATGAGCACGGCGAATGTTATGTTACAGATGATGGAGCAGAAACTGACTTAGACTTAGGTCATTATGAGCGATTTTTAAACGTTCCCACTTCTCAAGCCAATAATGTAACCACTGGTAGAGTGTATTTGTCTGTTATTGAAAAAGAACGAAGAGGTGAATTTTTAGGAAAAACGGTTCAAGTGGTTCCACATATTACCAATGAGATAAAGGAACGCATGCAATTGCTAGGAAAGTCAGGTGATTTTGACATTGTAATTACAGAAATTGGAGGTACTGTTGGTGATATTGAATCCTTACCTTATATTGAATCGGTTCGTCAATTGGTTTGGGAATTAGGAGAAAATAATGGAATTGTAATTCACTTAACGTTGGTTCCTTATTTGGCTGCAGCAGGAGAATTAAAAACAAAACCAACCCAACATTCCGTTAAGACATTAATGGAAAGTGGTATCAAAGCAGATATTTTAGTTTGCAGAACAGAACATGAATTGTCTGATGAATTGCGTCAGAAACTAGCGTTATTTTGTAATGTAAAGCGAGAAGCAGTTATTCAATCTATTGATGCAAAAACAATTTATGATGTTCCAAACTTAATGTTGGAAGAAAAATTAGATATTGTTGCCTTAAAAAAATTAGATTTACCTGAAAAAGCAACACCTAATTTAGAGGTATGGAATGAGTTTTTACGAAAGTTAAAAAATCCAAAACATACAATTAATATAGGTTTGGTTGGAAAATATGTAGAATTACAAGATTCATATAAATCAATTTTGGAAGCTTTTATTCATGCCGGTGCAGCAAATGAAACTAAAGTAAATGTAATCAGTGTTCATTCAGAGTATATTGATGTAAATTCAGTTGCTGAGAAGTTAAGAGGTCTTGATGGTATTTTAGTCGCTCCCGGATTTGGAGAACGAGGCATTGAAGGAAAAATTGAAACCGTTCGTTTTGCACGCGAGAATAAAATCCCATTTTTTGGTATTTGTTTGGGAATGCAAATGGCCGTAATTGAGTTTTCCAGAACAGTTTTAGGTTATACAGATGCCAATTCAACAGAAATGAATCAAGATACTAAACATCCTGTAATCAACTTAATGGAGGAACAAAAAGATGTTACTCACAAAGGAGGAACCATGCGTTTAGGAGCTTGGAAATGTGTTATTAAACCTGATACTTTAGCGGCTGAAATTTATGGTAAATCCGAAATTTCTGAAAGACACCGTCATCGTTATGAGTTTAATAGTGCGTATCTTTCGCAATTAGAATCAAATGGATTAAAGGCATCGGGAATTAATCCAGATACTGGATTGGTTGAAATTATTGAGGTTTCTGACCATCCGTTTTTTATCGGAGTGCAATACCATCCGGAATATAAAAGTACAGTAGCTAATCCGCATCCAATTTTTGTTAGCTTTGTGGCGGCAGCTGTGGCACATAAAAACCGTTGATTTCAACTAAATTGAAGCAACTTATTAATTTAAAATTTACATGGAAGAAAAAAAATTAGACTTAA
>JAUXNR010000634.1 GCA_030682755.1 Flavobacterium sp. | reverse complement strand
CTAGAAACATTGTTGGATGGTTGCTATTTGTTAGGCGAATTGACTTTACGAACTTCCGATATGATTGTAAGTTTTGGTGAATTATTATCATCTTACATCATTGCCGAAGCGATGAAGCAAAAAGTTCAAAATAGTAGTTTTAAAGATAGTCGTGAACTCATCAAAACCAATAATAACTTTGGAAAAGCGGAAGTTCATTTTGAAATAACCAATAAAACTATTCATAATTATTTCACAGATAATGCTACGCAAGTAACTGTTATTCCGGGCTTTATTGCATCATCCATGAGCAATAACACTACTACATTAGGCAGAGGTGGTTCCGATTATACCGCAGCGATTGTAGCAGCAGCCTTAAAAGTAAAAGACTTGGAAATTTGGACCGACGTCAACGGAATGTTTACCGCCAATCCGAAAATCGTTAAACAAGCTCAACCCATTGAGAAAATTACCTACGAAGAAGCAATGGAATTGTCTCATTTTGGTGCAAAAGTGCTTTATCCGCCAACAATTCAACCCGTTTTAAGCAAAAATATTCCGATTTGGATAAAAAATACATTTGAACCGGAAGCTTTTGGAACCTATATTTCTTCTGAATCCAATCCAAACGGAAATCCGATTAAGGGAATTTCGCATATCGATAAAATCAGTTTGATTACGTTAGAAGGTTCAGGAATGGTTGGGGTCGCCGGAGTTTCTAAACGATTATTTGAAGTATTATCGAACCATTCAATCAATGTCATTTTTATCACACAAGCTTCGTCAGAACATTCCATTTGCATTGGGATTTTGAATGCGGATGCCGATTTAGCAAAAACGGCGATTGATAAAATCTTTGAGTTGGAAATATCACAACAAAAAATAAATCCGTGCATTGTTGAAAAGGATTTGTGTATCGTGGCTTTGGTGGGCGAACAAATGAAAAACCACCAAGGGATTAGCGGAAAAATGTTCAGCACATTAGGAAAAAACAACGTCAACATTCGTGCGATTGCTCAAGGTGCTTCGGAGAGAAATATTTCGGTTGTGATTAATGAAAATGATGTAAAAAAAGCATTGAATACGTTACACGAACGCTTTTTTGAAGAACAAACCAAGCAGCTGAATTTATTTGTGATGGGTGTTGGAAATGTTGGTGAAAAATTCATTGAACAAATCCATCAACAAAAGAAATTCTTAAAAGAAAATTTAAAGATAAATCTGCGGGTTATAGCACTTTCCAATTCCAGAAAAATGGTTTTTGATGAAGAAGGAATTTCGCTAAAAGACTGGAAAACAGCTTTGGATAATGGTGAAAAAGCGTCAAAAGCTGATTTTATCGAAAAAACAAAAACACTCAATCTTCGCAACAGTATTTTTGTTGATATTACAGCAAATACCGAAGTTTCTAAAACTTACGAACATTATCTTCGTAAAAATATTGCGGTGGTAACGTGCAATAAAATAGCGTGTTCTTCTGAATACAATAATTATTTGAATCTAAAACGCTTATCGCGAAAATACAATGCTCCATTTTTGTTTGAAACGAATGTGGGTGCGGGTTTACCAATTATTGATACGTTGAAACATTTGATAGCTTCGGGTGATCGAATTCATAAAATTCAAGCGGTTTTATCCGGAAGTTTGAACTTTATTTTTAATAATTTCAGTGAAACGTATAATTTTCATGATGTGGTGAAAGAAGCCGGTGTGCAAGGATTCACCGAACCTGATCCAAAAATTGATTTGAGTGGCGTTGATGTGGCTCGAAAAATTCTGATTCTTATTCGAGAAAGTGGTTATCAAATGGAAATGGAAGACATTGAAAATATTTCTTTCCTACCAAAAGAATGTATGGAAACCACAACTAATGACGACTTTTTCAAATCATTAACCAAACATTCAGCTCATTTCGAAAATTTATTAAAAGAGGCAAAAGAAAAAGACTGTCGTTTGAAATTTGTTGCTAAATTCGATAATGGAAAAGCCAGCGTTGGTTTACAATTTATTCCGAAGGAAAGTCCGTTTTACAATTTAGAAGGAAAAGACAATATTGTTGAATTT
>JAUXNR010000603.1 GCA_030682755.1 Flavobacterium sp. | reverse complement strand
GTATATGAATTATTTAAAATTGGTTCGCTTTCCAAATTTGCTTTTGCTTGCTTTGATGCAATTGGCTTTTAGATATGGATTTTTAACACATCAAAATGTTCCATTGGCTTTGGCTGATTGGCACTACCTACTTTTAGTTTTAGCTACACTTTTGTTGGCAGCTTCGGGATATATCATTAATGATATTTTTGATCAAGAAACAGACGAGATTAACAAACCGGAAAGACTTTTGATTGGTAAACATATTTCAGAGAACAGGGCTTATAATTTGTATGTTACCTTAAATATAATTGGCGTAGGAATTGGATTTTATCTTTCTCAAGTCATTTTAAGACCAAGCTTTGCGGTAATTTTTATTTTTATTGCGGCTTCTTTATATTTTTATGCTTCACAATTAAAAAAAATTGCACTTGTTGGAAATATATTAATTGCATGTTTAACCGCCATAAGTGTTCTTTTGATTGGTGTTTTTGATTTATATCCGGCAATATATGATGCCAATCGGGAACAAATGGGTCTCATGTTTAAAATTTTAATGGACTATGCCTTTTTTGCTTTTCTATTGAACTTCATAAGAGAACTTATAAAAGATGTGGAAGATTATAAAGGAGATTTTGCCATCGGAATGAAAACACTTCCAATATTAATAGGAATAAAACCCACACTAAGAATTGCTTTTGCATTAGGAATCCTAGCTCTACTTTTAATTTTAATTTACATAAATAATTATTTACTGGAAAACAATTTACTTGTTGCTACGTTCTATGTTTTGCTTACGGTAGTTGCTCCTTTACTTTTAATATCCTTTAAAAATTGGACCGCTACTTCTCAAAAGGATTTTCATTTTATTTCGCAATTAATTAAAATTGTAATTTTCTTTGGAATCCTTTCAATTGTGGTTATAACCTATTCAATCAAGTGGAATGCTTAGAGAGAAATTAAAACATAAAAACATCATTTTAGCTTCGGGTTCACCCAGAAGGCAACAATTTTTTAAAGATTTGGGCATTGATTTTGAAATCAAACTTAAAGAAATAGACGAAATTTATCCGGAACATTTAAAGGCCGCAGAAATAACCGATTATTTAGCGGTTTTAAAAGCAAATGCATTTGAAGGCGAACTTCGTAATAATGATGTTTTAATAACCAGCGACACGATTGTTTGGTTGAATGAGAAAGCGTTGGGTAAGCCTAAAAATTATGCTGATGCATTTAAAATGTTATCAGATTTATCAAATAAAACACATGAAGTAATAACATCTGTTTGTTTTAAAACAAATGAAACTACTGACGTTTTTCATGACAAAACAAAAGTAACATTTGAAAAATTATCTGATGAATCGATACGGTATTATCTTGATAATTTTAAACCTTTTGACAAAGCAGGAAGTTATGGAGTTCAGGAATGGATTGGATGGATTGGCATAAAAAAAATGGAAGGATCCTATGCCAATGTTGTAGGAATGCCGGTGCATCTTGTTTTTAAAAAATTATCAACTTTGATTTAATTATTTTTATCATGGAACTTTTTAATACTTACCTAAAAGAAGTTATTATCACCCTATTTGTATTATTAGTTTTAATCATCATTAGATTGTTGATTGCTAAAATAGTCAGACGATTTGCCCGATTAAGTGAAATTCTTGAACACCGTGCAAGGCTAGTGATAAAATATTTCAACATATTGATT
>JAUXNR010000573.1 GCA_030682755.1 Flavobacterium sp. | reverse complement strand
AAATTCTATTTTTAATAATCGAATCATGAGATTTAATTTTTAGAGAAAAGTGTTGCGTTGAATTAGTTTTTGGTTAGTTCTAAGAATTGTTCTTCTAAACTAAATTTTCGTTTTACAAGGTGATTCAAAACAATACCTTTTTGAAATAAATAGCTGTTTAATTCTGAAGCTTCCATAGGCGTTTTTAAATACACCAAAACTTTTCCGTCTTCTAGCGATGTTCTTTCAACAGCAGCTAATTGTGATAGTACTTGAGTTAAATAGTTTAAATTCTCAGACTGAAGTTCAAAAAATCCTTCGTTAGACATGATGCCGTCAACTTTTCCGGAATAAAGCATTTTTCCTTTTTGTAAAACCAATACGTGTGAACACACTTTTTCAACTTCATCCAAAAGATGTGAGGCCAACAATATCGTTGTACCACGTGAAGCGATTAATTTAATAATGTCTCTTATTTGTCTGATTCCCTGCGGGTCTAATCCGTTTGTAGGTTCGTCAAGTATTAATATTTCCGGGTCGTTTAACAGGGCAGAAGCAATTGCCAAACGCTGTTTCATTCCTAAAGAAAAAGTCTTGAATTTGCTGTTTTTACGATCAAGTAATCCTACCAATTCCAGCTTTTCATCTATTTTTGATTCCGAAATTTCCTTGATATTGCAGACCAATTTCAAGTTTTCATAAGCGGTCATGTAGGGATAAAAATTCGGACGTTCAATTATGGCTCCCACTTTTTTGAGTGCTTCGTGGGTTTCCAGTTTACCTCCAAACCATTTATAGTCACCTGAAGTTTTGTTGACCACATTCAAAACAATTCCTAAGGTTGTAGATTTTCCGCTGCCATTTGGACCTAAGATTCCATATACATTTCCTTTATTAATTTCTAAAGATAAATTGTTTACAGCGTGTAATAATCCAAATTTTTTATTGAGATTGGTTATGGTAAGGATAGTTTCCAATAGTTAATTTTTTGTAGTTATTAGGAGTAAGACTTCTAAACTACAAAATTGTTACTAAGAAAACACGATTATTTATGAATTTATGAAACGTCTTCTTTGAAAAAGCAATTCTAAGGTTGCATTAATTTCTTTTAATTCAGGAGTAAGTTGAATTAATCGCCCCCTTGTATCATCCGTCATTTGCTTGCCACAACATTTGCAAGAGTACTCACTAAAATGATTGGTTATTTTTTTTGTTTCTTGATACCGATGACCAATTAAAGTGCAAAATAAATGAAATGCTTTTTTAGGCTGTGTTGTTTCTGTAGTTTTCATAAGTCTATTTATTTTGAGGCTCAATAAAAGTATAAAAACTTAGACGAAGTGCAAAATAAAATCGATGAATTACATATATTTTTTATATTTGTAATATTATACAGTAAAAACAGTTTAGTTCTTTAAAATCAAATACTTATAAGGTTCAAGTGTGACGGTGTTGGATAAATTCATCGTATTGTTGGTTAATGTTGCAGTCCAATTTGTGTTTTGAAATGCAGAAGGTAGCGTATAGGTCACAGTTGTATTTCTGGTGTTAACCAACACTAAAAGCGTTTCATTTGTTACTGTTTTTCTGAAACAGATCACATCATTTGATGAAAAATCTGTTAGAACTCCTTTTCTAGCAGCATTTGAATTGGTATAAACCGCCATCATACTCTTATAATCCAAAAGCATATCAGGATTTGCATTCCAATCAATAGCTGAATTGGAGAAAAAAGGTAGTGTGTTTTGTCTACCCACTTCTTGTCCGGAATAAATCAACGGAACTCCACCCATAAAAGTAGAAACAACCGAAGCCGCTAATGCTCCTTTTTTACCATTGAAAATAGTCATTGGAGTGGCATCCCAAGCTGATTCATCATGATTGGTAGTGAAGCGTAAAATATGTTTGTTCGCAGTAACATTTGTATAATCAGAAAGATGTGTATCATGAAGGTTGTTTGCTGATTCACCACTCCAAACATTCTTAAGTTTACTGTAATAATTCCAACCAAAATTAAGATTAAAACCTGCAAAAAAATGATCGGATCGATTTCCTTCTGCTAAAAACAATAAATTTCTGTTGGGTGTTAATTTCAATTTGTTTATGGCTTGATTCCAAAATGAAAACGGCACTCCATCAGCATAATCGCATCTAAATCCATCAATGTTAGCTTCTAATACCCAATATTGCATAGCATCAATCATGGCCAAACGCATCTCAGAATTGTCAAAATTTAAATCGGCAACATCCGTCCAATTTGTTCCGGGAGGATGCACAATATTTCCTGCATTATTTTTTGTATACCAATCTGTATTTTGAATCCATGGATTATCCCATGAAGTATGATTGGCAACCCAATCTAATATGACAGCCATACCACGATTGTGAGCTTCTGTAGTTAAAGTTCTTACATCTTCTAAAGTTCCATACTCAGATCCCACGCCTTTATAATCTTTAACACAATAAGGCGAGTTGATACCGTTTAAAATACCAACAGGATGAATTGGCATTAACCAAATTACATTTACTCCCAAGGCTTTAATTTCATCTAAACGCGATGTCACACCTTGCAAATTTCCATTGGCACTAAAAGCTCGTATATTAACTTCATACATCACAATATCATCAGTTGCAGGCATGTTTGCAAAAGGAGTACCATACTGAACATAACCAATAGGATTTGGTTCCGGTGTTGTAGAATCGTCTTTACTGCAGGAGATAGATACAAGTAGTAGAATAGTTATAATGGAAAAGAAGTGCGATACTTTCATATAGATTTTTTTATAAAGATATAAAATAAAGTTCTTAGCAGATATACTTTTATTCTTTCAACATCTCGCTAACTTGATTTTTTACCCGAGTGAGTAAATCCATTAAAACGGTATGGTCAGTTTCGGGTAAATTATTAAAACTTTGTAGGCGGTGTTCTAATTCTTTGTTTGGATAAATATCAACAATCGTTTTTCTAATGCGTTGCATAATGGCACTTCTGTGGTTGTATGCTCCTTCCACTTCAACAGATGCTGAATATAAAGCACAAAAAAGACTGTAGATTTTATTTTCAATATCATCTTTACATCTTCTGTCATCATTTCTGTTCCAGTGCTTTTCATCTTGAAGTAAAGTGATTGTTTTATTGATAACCATTAAATCAGTTTTTGTAATAGGAGGATCAGGGTCATTATCCATTTCAAAGGTAATACGATCGCTAAATATTTTGAGATTATCCATGGCAAACCATCCATCGCTTGTTTTGATAAGAATTTGAGGAAATCCTGCCCGAGTCGTTACATCGTATTCTGCCTTGAGTTTGTAATCCACATTTTCCTTCGAATTGGGTACATAGGTAACATTAGCAATGCCACTTAACGGAAGCTGTTTAAACAAACTAACGCTATCCAATTCTTGATTCGTTAAATTAATCTCGAAGGAGGTAAAAAAACTTTTTTCACACGTTCCAATCAGTTTTCCGTCTTTTAAAAATAGGGTGCAATAAGCGGTTCTGTTATCCAAAACAAATTGCTCTTGAGCAAAAAGTGTTGTTGAGAGGAATAGAAGGAATAATGTGGAGTAGCGTTTCATTTTTTTTGTTTTTTGTCAACTCATTCATATATGAAACAAATTGAATATATATCAATATTTAGCTAGATATAAGAAGGCTTGTTTGAAATGATTACTCCAAATATAGTGATTTATTAAAAATGCCACACGAAGGGATTCGTTCGGCAGCGGGGTTAGCTGTTATATAACGCTCCTATATTTTAGAAACAACTGCAACTATCTGAATAGAAACATTTATACCATAAGTCAAATCGTTGTTTTTAATTCCAATCATAGGTTTCTTTAAAGGTTGATTTCGTATTTGAACTACACCTGATTTAAAATTTTGTCTTGTACCAATCGGGTAATGGTTGAAACTTGTTCCGTTTAAGAAATTGTTGTAATAATCACCTTCAAAAAGAAAAATATCACAAACATCACTACCTGGTGGTGTAGATAACATACTTAAAGATATATTTAACAAGCCAGTTTTGTCAATTAAATTTGATAAATCACTTGCTAATTTGAAACTACTTACACTTGATTGAATCGTTTCTTTGCTACGAGAAGCAGTATATTCATAATACCATTCAACCGTTCCATCAGGTAAATCTACAGGAATAATAGTTTTTGAGTTGCCACCTTTCCAATATTCATTACTTGTACTGTTAATAAAAACATTTTGGATCGGTAGTTCTACAATTTCGTATGTTGCTTGTTTTTGTACAATACCACCATTATAGTCTGATGAAGTTTGACTTATTGCAACGCCATTTTTGTAAGTTTGTTCTTTTTCAATAGTACCATCAGGTTTGTACCAAGTACAATTGCCATCATATCGAAATGGTTCATAACTTAAAAGTTTAAATTCTGCTTTTAATTTATTGTCAGAGTAATAATCTTTTACCCAACCTTTTGGAATTCCATTTTCAAAATTTATTTCTCGATAAAATCTAACATCATCTTCTACTTCTGCAAAATTTCCTTCTTTATCAAGGCCTAAACGCCATTTTCCTTCCTTTTTTCCATTACAAGTTAAATTATAGTTTAAATTAATTAACGTCTTATCAGGAAAACTATTAATTGTTGTTTTTATAAATTTATATTTTGATAAATTTGGATTATTAGAAGTTTGGCTGTTATCTGCATTTGGAAAAGCAAAAGCATTAAATTTATCAACTAATAATGGTGTTGAACCATAAATTCCCATATCACAATTATCAATTGTAGCACAATAGTAGAAATTTGTATTTCCAAAGATTTTTGGCGTATAAACGCTGACCTCTTGGTTAGGTTCAATTTGAAACCATCCTTTTGTAGTCCAAGATTTGTCATAATAAGCAATTGCAACGTAAATTTTACGAGAACCATTGTTTTTAAAGACTACTTGTGCATTTGATAGAATAAATAAGTTTAAAAGTAGTATAGTAAAAAGTTTTTTCATTTTAAGTACAGATTATTTATACAGTTGTTAATATAGTGTTGTAAAACGTCCTTGTGCTTTGCGTAAGTTACTAACTTAGGAACTGATTATTTTCTATTAAAGATAATATTTTTTTGCGAAAGGTGAATTTAGCACAAAATTCGCAATTGCACCAATCGTGTGTTGTCATTAGTTTTTTATTTATTCTCAATTTTTGCACTTCGTGTATATCCATTTTTTTTGTAACTATCTATAAATATAATTTTTGCTTCATTTTTTCCAACACCAAAATATTGAACTCTAAAATGCCCTGAAACACCAAATTCTCCTGTTCTAATTATTTTCGTAAAATAAGTTATGTCTATTATTTCTATATTGTTTTCTGTTTGATTGAGAAATTTTTCGTCGTTAAGTTTTAATTTTCTTGACTGACCTGAACCAGTTCCGTGAATTATGTGAGTTTCAGTTTCAGTGAAATTATAAAAAAGTATAAACGACATTACATAGTCGTGTATTTTTCCATACCAAGCTCGTCCTTCTTGTTCACTATATTCTTGACCAAATGATTCATTCGAACATTTCATTTCATAAGATTTTGTTCCTTGTGTTGTACCGTTGTCAAAAATTGGAAGAATTAAGAGTTCTCTATCATTTTCATCCCATGGTTCTTCTTCATCAAAGTCTCCAGTAATTTTGTCGTGTTCATTTATGGAATTCCAACTGTAAAGAATTGCATTTATAGGATAATCATTACTGTCAACTTCAACATATTTTGGAACATTAGTAAAGTCAGGGTAAATTGTTGTAGGAAGCAGAAGAAGACCAACATTTGTTGGTGAATTTTTCAAAAGATTTTTTGCTTTTATAAAATTATTAGTATCAATTAGTTTCTCGTGTATAGTTTTTGATATGTAGTTAATTTGTAAGTTTTTTTCTTTAAAAAACTTTACGCTTTCAAGGATATCTAATTGTGCATCATTTTCAGTAGTTTGTATATCAATAAATTCTTGAAATTTATCAGTTAAAATATTTTTTTCTAAACTACCCAAAATTGGAAATCTCTTTTTGTCAATTTTCATTTTATCGTGATTTTCGTAAAATTACTGCCAACTCGTTTATATGTCTGACAGCTTTCAAATTTACCTTCTCAAATTTAATAAAAATATCTTACAATTTATTAAATGGGTTTTAATCACTAATTTTCTTTTTAGCACAATCTCATAGCCCCGATTGCAGCGGAAAGCCTTGTGCTACAAAAACTGATTTTTTCTTGCTGACCCAAAGCGACCAACGGAAGCTCTTGGGGCGGCTTAGAAAAAACAGTTTTTGCAAACAAGCTTGTAGCGGAAAGCGGGAATAGCTTCTAAAAAAATTACATCTTCTCCTGTAAACTTTTTATTTCATCACGCAATTTGGCTGCATCGATGAAGTTGAGTTCTTTGGCGGCTTTTTCCATCATTTTTCGGAGATCGCGGATTTTCTTTTCGATTTCGGGTTTGGTGAGGTACAAACTTTCGGGTTCGGCGGCTTTGAGGAGTTTGTCTTCGTAGTATTGCGTAGAAACGGAATTGTTGCTCAACGCATTGCCGAGACTTTTGTTTAAGGCTTTGGGCGACAATCCGTGAAGCGTGTTGTAGGCAATTTGTTTTTCGCGACGGTAATTGGTTTCGTCGATGGTTTTTTGCATCGAAGCCGTGATTTTATCGGCATACATAATGGCTTTTCCGTTCACGTTTCGGGCGGCTCGACCTACGGTTTGAGTGAGCGAACGATGACTGCGGAGGAAACCTTCTTTGTCGGCATCGAGAATGGCTACGAGCGAAACTTCGGGTAAATCGAGACCTTCACGGAGTAAGTTTACGCCGATCAACACATCAAACAGACCTTTGCGTAAATCTTGCATAATTTCCACTCGTTCGAGGGTATCAACATCGGAGTGAATATAGCGACAACGGATGGAGACTTTGGTTAAATATTTTGTCAATTCTTCTGCCATTCGTTTGGTTAACGTGGTGACTAAAACGCGTTCGTCAGCTTCGCAACGAAGTTGAATTTCTTCGATTAAATCGTCGATTTGGTTTAAACTCGGACGGATTTCGATGATTGGATCTAATAATCCGGTGGGACGAATGACTTGTTCGACAAAGATGCCTTCACTTTTTTGTAATTCGTAATCAGCCGGTGTGGCAGAAACGTAAATGACTTGGTTTTGCAAGGCTTCAAATTCTTCAAACTTTAACGGACGGTTGTCCATTGCAGCGGGAAGACGGAATCCGAATTCAACGAGGTTTTCTTTTCGGCTTCGGTCGCCACCGTACATGGCGTGCACTTGCGAAATGGTAACGTGGCTTTCATCGACCACCATTAAAAAATCTTGCGGAAAATAATCTAACAAACAAAACGGACGCGTGCCGGGCAAACGACCATCTAAGTAACGAGAATAATTTTCGATTCCGGAACAGTAGCCTAATTCGCGAATCATTTCTAAATCGAAATTGGTTCGTTCTTCCAAACGCTTGGCTTCTAAATGTTTGCCGATTTCTTTGAAATAATCGACTTGTTTGACTAAATCTTGTTGGATTTCCCAAATCGCACCTTGCAATACATCGGGCGACGTGACGAACATATTGGCGGGATAAATGTTTAATTTGGTGTAACGCTCGATTACTTTGGTTGTTTTGGTGTCAAAGGCTTCGATTTCTTCGATTTCATCGCCAAAGAAATGGACGCGAAAAGGATCGTCGGCATAACTTGGGAAAATTTCCACGGTATCGCCTTTGATTCGGAAGGTTCCGGGGGTAAAATCGGCTTCAGTTCGCGAATACAAACTTTGCACTAAACGATGCAATAATTTGGTTCGGGAAATGATTTCGCCACGGTCAATTGAAATGACATTTTTTTGAAATTCGACCGGATTTCCAATACCATACAAACACGAAACGGAAGCAACGACCAACACGTCTCTGCGGCCTGAAAGTAGGGCAGAAGTGGTGCTGAGACGGAGTTTTTCGAGTTCGTCGTTGATGGATAAATCTTTTTCTATGTAAGTTCCCGTAACCGGAATATAGGCTTCGGGTTGATAATAATCGTAATACGAAACAAAATACTGCACGGAATTATTCGGAAAAAATTGCTTGAATTCGGAATATAATTGAGCGGCAAGTGTTTTGTTGTGGGCTAAAACTAAGGTAGGTTTCTCCACTTTTTCAATCACATTGGCAACGGTAAATGTTTTTCCTGAACCCGTTACACCTAATAGTGTTTGGTATTTTTCGCCATTCAGGATTCCGTTTGCTAATTTGTCAATGGCTTGTGGTTGATCGCCGGTGGGTATGTAATCTGAGATGACTTGGAATTTCATTGGGGAGTTGCTGAGTTTCTGAGGAGCTGAGTTGCTGAGGTTTTAAAGAGAGAATAATTTATTTTAATTTTTTAGGAATTCTACTTGTGTGCCTTACTCTTAAAATATTTATTGAATTAGGCATTATTTTATATGAAATACGATAATTGTAGATTTCATAAGCTCTGTAACTTCCATTATTTGAAACTTTCATATCATCTAATTTGTAAATTTCACTATCGGTTTTTAAAATAGTTACTGAATCATAAATACCTTCAACAACTTTATTAGCAATAGAATAACTTTTAGTTTTTTTGAGTAAATAGAAATAAATATTTTCCAATTGATTCAGAGCAGAATTAGACCATATTATTTCTTTTTCCATTGCTCCATTTTATCTTTCACTTCTTGATGAGAAAAATAATTTCCTTTTTCAATTTCTTCTTCAGCAATTAAAAGTTCATTATTGTATTCTTCGAGGTAAGTATTGTGAGCATTGGATTTACTTTCAATAATTGTTCTCAATGCGTTTAAATAGGATTCATCATCAATTTGATTGATGCGTGTTATCAAAATATTTTTCAATTCGGTTGTGCTCATATTTGAATGCTTTTTACAAAGTTACGAAAAAAACGTTTTGTTTTATTCGGATGTAAACTTCCAATCTTTCTGTTGCTTTTCGCTTAAAAACGTCCACGCAACCAAACGACTGATTTTTTGACCTTGGTTCATTTCAATGGTTTTGATGGTGGCAGCTTCCACTTTGTTTAGTGTTTTATAAATACTTTTTAAATGGTCTTTTTTAGAAACTAAAGTGGTAAACCAGAAACATTGCTTCGGATATTTTACACTTTCAAAAATCATTTGGGTTATAAATGCGAGTTCGCCACCTTCACACCAAAGTTCGTTGTTTTGTCCGCCGAAATTTAAAACCGGATTTGCTGTTTTTTGATTGGTTAAATTCGACACTTTTCGAGCTGCACTTTTGGCAGCTTCTTCTTTAGAATCGTGAAAAGGCGGATTGCAAATGGTAAACGCAAATTTATCTTCGGGTTGAATAATATCCTTAAAAATATAACGCGAATTGACTTGTTGCTGTAAACTAATTACTTCGTTTAAATGCGGATTTTTTTCAATAATCGACACACAATTTTCAAGAGCATTGGCATCGATATCGGTGGCAACGAAACTCCAGTCATACTCGGCATTTCCTAAAATAGGGTAGATGCAATTGGCTCCTACACCAATATCCAAACCCATAATGTTATTTCCGGTTGGGATGATGTTCTGATTTACTTCGGCCAACAAATCAGCAATATGATGAATGTAATCAGCTCTTCCGGGAATGGGTGGACAAAGATAATCTTCGGGTAAATCCCAATCTAAAATGCCGTAATAGGTTTTAAGTAAAGCTTTATTTAGTGTTTTAACCGCCAACAGACTACTGAAATCGATGGTTTCAATTCCGTGTTCGTTAATATAAATAAACGGTTTTAATTCAGGAGTTTTAAGTAATAAAACTTCAAAATCATAACGAGAACGATGCTTATTTCGAGGATGTAACGTTGATTTTTCGCTGTTTGGAATATTTTTCAAAATATAATTTGGTGTAAAAATTAAATTTACACAATTTTTATTTAATTCAAGCTTTTAATCCCAACATTCCATTAAAATTAAATCACCTTCTTGGTGTTCGATGGTTACCATTCCATCTTCGGCAACATGATTACTGCTTCCGGTTCGATAACCAATTTGTAGCGAATCGTTTTGTAGAGGATAAAATAAATTTTGCGAATGAATGCCATGTACAACGCCAATTGGGATTAACGAAATAACGGTATTTTCTGGATACCATTTTTCGTATTTTTTTGGTAAATGAAATATTTTGGAATGGTCGTCAAATAAGACAATTTTCAATTTTTCTCTAAATTTTACAATGGAAGTGATATTTGTAATTGTATGATCGGCTCTTTTACCGGTTGCCCAAACGACATTTACTGCCGGAAAATTTCGTTCCACTAAATAATCAAATGCTTTTTCTAAATCGGTTTTGTTTTGATCCGGTGTGTGCACAATTTCAAGCGGATACTGCATTTCTTTATAATAATCAACATCAAAATTTCGATCAAAATCTCCCAATAAAACATCTATTTTGATTCCAAGTTCCATCACACGACTTATGGCAGAATCCAAAACAATTACTAACGGCGACCATTCTAATAATTGTCCTAAAAGCTCTTGATTGCAAGCGGCTCCATTGGCAATGATTAGGGCTGGTTCTTGATCGTCTTTGATGATGTGGTGTGATGACATATTTTTTTTCTCACAGAAAACACGGAAAACACAGAATAAAAATGTGTTTGTACTGTTTTCTAGTTAATAATTCTGATTATACTTTGTTTGTCTTTTAAAAAATCAGTGTTGAAGTTTACTAAAAGACCTATTTTTTTGTTTGTTAATTTCAAATAGGTTAGCAATTGTTTTTTATGAACCTTCTTTAATTCTTCAACTGATTTTATTTCAATAATAATTTCATCGTTTATTAAAATATCTAATCGATAACCTAACCCTCCTTAAAAACCTCAAAAATAGCACTCCTTAATTTCGTATGTTAATTCGTTGTTGTTCATTTCTATACTATT
>JAUXNR010000572.1 GCA_030682755.1 Flavobacterium sp. | reverse complement strand
AAAAGCGGCATATAAATCGACCGCTTTATTGGATTTCAGTTCTATAGAAAAATTGGGCTTTTCATTAATTTTAATACTTCCTTCAACAGTTTGAGAAACTCCAACCATTGTGAATAGAAAAGCGACACTTGATAAAAGAAGATTTTTCATTTTTTTACAATTTTAAGATTAGAAATTTGTTGATTGTTGTAGTTTTTTAACTTGACAATATAGATTCCATTTGAAAGGTGACTTATATCAAATTTATTTTTAGACAACTCATTCACAGGATGTTTTTTTCCCATTATATCGACGAATTCAATTTCAACAGTCTGATCATCAGTTGATGTTATTTCAAAATAGTCTGAGGCCGGATTTGGATAGATTTTAATATTAGCTATTGATTGGTTTTGAGATTCAACATTTAAGTTACTTGTAGCTATTCGATAGGTTCTGTATGTGTTAACATTGTTGCCAAATTTTGCAATAAAATAGATGTAGCCATTGTATTCTATCACTCTTCCCGGATCAGATCCATTGATGCCAGGGTTAATATCCGCTATCATGGTCAGTTGATCATTTTCATCTATCATAAAAAGTTCATTGCCATAGATTGGAGAGAATCCAGCGAAAAATAGTTTATCACTTGTTTTATCAAAAAAGGCACTAGATATACTAGTAGTTAGAGCATCTGATACCATGACTGTACCAAGCTCTGTGCCATCAGTTTTCCAAACATGAGTTCCATTAGTTCCGTCAGATTGACTGAAGTAGAGAAACCCATTAAACTCTATCAAGCTTTGAGGAAGAGAACTTGCATTACCCGGGGTAACATCCTTTACCATTTGCGTTGAAGCTGCTGTGCCTTCTGTTTTCCATACTTCTCTGCCGTTTATGCCATCATTGGCAGTAAAATAAATTGTATTTCCAACTTTTGTGAAAGCACTAGGACTTCCTCCTGCGTTTACAATAGTGTTATTTGGATTTATATCTTTTAGCAAATTAGTTGATGATGCCGAACCCAATGATGTCCAAAGTTCAAAACCGGTTGCTTCTTGAAATCCACTAAAATAGATTTTGCCATCTATATTTCTAGGGGAATTTATCTGTCTGTAATTGTTATATGTGGAGTTGTTACCTTGGTACAAGTCAATGATCATCTCTGTGGTAGCACCCGTTGTTCCAAAAATTGCCCAGCCATCTTGATTGGTATTTGCACCAAACATAACCGTTGACTCGTTAAGTTTTACAACTGAATTTAACGTTATGTTGTTGATAACCTTTCCATCGAAGGTATTGATAATAGGTAACTCGCTATTTGGAAAAGTGGTCATTCGCCACAATCTCCACAGGGTGTCATTACCCCCAATTTTTGAAGCAAACAAAATGAAACCGTTGCACTTCACAAAACCTGTTGCATCAAAAATTTGATTGTTGTTTACAAGTTGAAAAGTACCTTGAGGTGTGCCATCTGTTCTCCACACACTGTTAGGTGTATTGGCACCTCTAAAGTAAAGTACATCATCTATAACGTAAGTTTTAGATAGAATTGGATTTGAGGAGTTTGGTCCTGTAATAATATCTGCCAACATTTGAGTGCCTGATGCGGTGCCATCTGTAACCCAAAGTTCTGAACCAAATTCGGGAGTGAAATAACTAAACACCATTTTGTTATTTAGAATAATAGGTTCACCATAAGCACGAGGTAAAAACTCTTCTAATTGTGCATAGCCTATTGAAGAAATAAAAGAGAAGATTAAAAGTATTTTTTTCATCATTTACAGTTTTTCTTTAATAATCATTTGTGCTATAGCAATAGCTTTGGCTTTGTTGGCTGCTTCATCTCCTAAATAGACTGCTAACTGAAATTGTAATCCTTTATAAAACACACTTAGGTTTTTGTCTTTATTGTTCCATAAAGCATATTCACCAACATTATTTACCACATCATAGCTAACACCACTACCGAGAGAGCTACCTAAGCCAGTTGCCATATCTGCTTGTTCCTGGGTTATTTTACCTTGTTTTACTTGTTCTGCCATGTTTTCTTTCATACCTTTTTCTGCATTGGCTAACTCTTCTTTGGTGGGTGTTCTGTAGTTATTTTTGAAGTTTTCAAGAGAGGTTGCTTTTACCCAACGTAATTCAATTCTGTCTTTTTCCGGAAACATCATTTTACCAACGTGGGGTACATCCATTTCTTTTTCTCGGCCTTTATCCCATTCATAAGATAAATCGTGTGTGTCCGGATTTTCAAATATTTTTCTGTAATTCACTTCTGCCTCCGAGGGCTCATAGCCAAAAGCTTTGGCAGCCATTTGAAGGGTTAATAATTGGTCTAGTTTCCCGGTCCATGGATTGGTTTTAGAGTCCAAAGCCTTGTCTATGGCAATGTTCACCTCATTTGAGTTGCTGTTTTTTGAGTCGTCTTTGCAAGCTGTGATAGTCACAACAAGTATTAGTAATGGTAGAAGTCTATTTTTCATGATGTTTGTTATTTAAAGATGTTTGATTTTTCTATTCCTATAGTGGTAATCATGGGATTGATTAATTCAGCATTTAATTTGATGTTTTTCCAACTTTCAGGATTTTCAGATGCCATATAATCACCACCTTTTCCAACGGCATCAAACGTGATGTTTTTTTGATTCATTTTCTTGATCGTTAAATGCCCTTCAAAAGGAATCCCAAAACCTAGAGAAGCCTCCGGTGCTGCCAAATCCATGCCTGTTAAAATGGCTTGCATTGTATCCTCATCTGTTAGGTGAAGATTGGCAAAGGGTATTTTTAATGGCAACTTAAAATCCAAAGGGACTTTTTGAATATTGATTTGTACGGCTTTGCTTTCTTCTCCAAAAATTTGAAAGTGAATTTCTAAAAAATGGTTGTTTTGCTTCACTATGACATTGCAGGTTAGACTTTCGTTTTTATTAAAAAATGATACGCCGTCTGAGGTATAGCTCACTTTAGCCTGGCTATTTTCTAATGCATAATCATCAGGTTGTTCAACACTTTCACCGTTTTGGCTTTTTATTAATTGTTCAAAAGCTTTAGTCGTGGTTGATTTTTTACTATCTGATTGGCAGGAACTAATTATTATACCAAGCAAGCCAATTAGGTATACGTTTTTAATTTTTATCATGGGTGTAGCGATTTTAAAATTGTGACTGTGTACGTTGCCAAACCTGTTCCAAAAACAGTACTTCCTTGAACTTGATTACTGATTGTTTGGTCTGAACTATTAGGAAGGTTTTTGAGCTCTATTATCTTTTTCTGCCGTCCGTAATCAAGATCACTGCCTACCGTTTTTTTGGACTTAGGATGGGTAATAATTTCTATTTCAAATTTGATATTTGGATTATTTAGTTCAGCATTGCTGATAATGTATTCCCTAAAATTATCAGGTGAATTGGAGAATTGATGTGATTTTGGTTTAATGACCCTACTGCTGTTTCGATCTGCATTGTAAACAACGTCATTTTTATTTCCAAAACTATTGACCAAGACTCTGTTGTTTTGAGTAACTTTAAACAGCTTTACGCCCCATATTCCATAGACATCACCTTCGCTACTTGACAAATGTTTGAACCAAACTTTAACTTTAGTATTCTGATTTGAAGTAGTAGTTGAACTTGATGAAGAATTGGTCTGACTTGCTGTATTTGTAGTTGTTGTATTTCCTTGAGTTTTATTACTTTTAACTACTTTATTGCCACTCCATGGTCTTGGATCGCTCATTGCAGATGTCATGCCCCATTTACCAGAGTATGAATTGCCATCATTATTGAGATTAAATTGAAAATACACCGTTTTGCCATTTTCTACATACGTGCCCACTAAAACTTTACTATGTTTATTATAATTGGCATCAATTTCTGAAACCCTACCATTATAAAGATACTTGCCGGTTACTTTGGTGCCAACTTGCTCAAAAATAAGTTCACCGAAGTTGGTGTTCCATTTTCCGGACCAAATAGCATTATTTATATCAGTTGGTCTGATT
>JAUXNR010000563.1 GCA_030682755.1 Flavobacterium sp. | reverse complement strand
AAATTGAAGAAATTAAAAAAAAGCACTCTTTTCAGAATGCTTTTATTATTTTAATTGAACACGGATTTTAAAGATTTAATGGATTTTCGCGGATTTTAATAGCTTAGCTATAAAGGATTAGAATGGATTCGTTAAGTGAACATTTTCTTTGAAGAAAAAGCCTCCAACCTGGAACCCGTAACTCGTAACCCGCAACCTCCCTACTTCACCCCCATCAATTCCACATCAAAAATCAACGTAGCATCCGGAGGAATAACACCTCCCGCACCTCTTGAACCGTAACCTAGGAAAGACGGAATTACAAAACGGGCTTTGTCACCCACTTGTAACAATTGAATACCTTCGTCCCAGCCTTCAATAACTTGTCCGATGCCTAACGTAAAATCAATAGGTTGTTTTCTTTTATAAGAAGAATCGAAAACCATTCCGTTTTCTAAAGAACCTGAGTAATGAACTGAAACAGTTTTGCCTTTTTCAGCTTGTTTTCCGTTTCCTTTTTGGATGATTTTATAACGCAAACCACTTTCTGTTTTATCAAAACCTGCGGCTAATTTCTCTAACGCTTCTTCTGCTTTTTGTTTTTCTTCTGCCAATCTTTTTTCACGAGAGCCTTCAAATGTTCTGAACGCTTCAATGGCATTCCATTTTTGTGCTTCTTCACCCACTCGGATGATTTCTAAAGTATCAATCAAATCGCCTTGTGCTATAGCATCAACAATATCCTGACCTTCAATCACATGACCAAAAACGGTGTGTTTGCCGTCCAACCAAGAAGTTTCAACATGCGTGATGAAAAACTGTGAGCCATTGGTTCCGGGTCCGGCATTAGCCATAGACAACACGCCTGGTTTTGAATGTTTTAGTTCCGGGTGAAACTCATCATCAAACTGATAACCCGGTCCGCCTGTTCCTTGCCCTTGCGGACAACCACCTTGAATCATAAAGTCAGAAATAACTCTGTGAAATTTCAAACCATCATAATAAGGTTTTCCCATCGGTTTGGCATCATTTTCTAATTGACCTTCGGCTAATCCAACAAAATTTCCAACTGTTCCGGGTGTTTTATCGTGTGTAAGTTTTACTAAAATGGCACCTTTTTTGGTATTGAATTTAGCATATATTCCGTTTTCCATTACTTTGATTTATTTTAAATGAGGTGCAAATTTACTATTTTATTGTGGAATTACCTTAAAATTGTACTTTTGAATAAATCAAAAATCAAAAAAATGGATTCGCTATTTGAAAAGTCAGGAAACGATGAAATCATCAGAAGAATAAATGCTTTATCACCTGAAAGCCAACCGTTATGGGGCAAAATGAATGTGGGACAAATGCTCTCACATTGCCAAGCTCCGATTGATGTTGCTTGTGGCGATTTGAAATTAAAATCCAATTTTATCTTTTTATTCTTAGGAAGAATTTTAAAAAAGAAAATTTTAGCCGCTCCTGTGTTTAAAAAAAACGCCATGACAGAACCTACTTTTATTAGAACAGGTGAATTTGAATTTGAAAAAACCAAAACAGATTTGATAACCAAAGTGAAACGTTTTACTGACGAAGGAACAACTTGCATTAAAGTACAAAAACATCCGTTCTTTGGAAAAATGTCTTATGACGAATGGGATAATTTGCAATGGAAACACTTGAATCATCATTTGAAACAATTTGGTGTGTAGCACAATCCCCTAGCCCGGATTACTTCACTTAACTTTTATTTTAAGCGAAGTTCAGTGAACTTCGTTTGCAACGGAAAGCTTTTTTTGAAAAAACAAATTAGTTTTGTTGGCTTGGCAAAGCGACCTTGGGAGCTCTTGCCGAGGCTTACAAAACTTTTGTTTTGAAAAAAAACTTG
>JAUXNR010000554.1 GCA_030682755.1 Flavobacterium sp. | reverse complement strand
ATAAATTCAAACCCCGGGATTTTTTTTTGTAGGATTTGATTATTTATTTCATTTAATGAATTTAAAGCTGGTCTGAGGTTTTCATTCTCGATAGCTGGTCTGATGTTTTCTGAAATTGTCAAATTGGTGAGATTTGACACCATCTCTTGAACTTTATTTGAAATTGACGAGTTTCCTGCATAAATCAATTCTGGAAATTTTTCTTTTGGCAGATGTTTAATACAAAACAGGATTATTTCAACCATCCTTAAAACGGATTTGTTCGCACCGTTTTCTGTTCCTCCAGAGATCAGTATCATATCAGGATTATTGTTTATTACTGAAGTTAAGATCTCATCCATTTTTCTTGAGTCATTCAAACTGATTTGATCTACATGGTTAAAATGGGTAGATTGAGTGATTTTTGACAAACTTTCAATCGATACACTATCCAATAACCCAGCAGTAATAATTGAAACAGAATCTAAGAAACCAAATGAGATAGCAATTTGATCCACTCCATTCCCATCTGTTTGACTTGGAATAATCAAATTCATTTCGTTATCCAGGAGAAATCTTCCTGTTATGCGTTGAAGTTGATCGATTGCTTTAAATAAGCCTTCCCTTAAGTCGTTATAAGGTTCTTTATGGGTCGAATCAGATTCGCTTGTTGCAAGCAAATGGTATTTACCATTTACAATATCAAACAAAAATAATTTCGTTGTATGCGTGTCTATTTTTATACCCAACACTGAGGAGGTTTCTATGAGTTCACTCATGATCATTTATCCAATAACTAAATTGTAGATGAAGGTAATGATGAAATTTAGCCTTTCAATTAAGGCAATCACAGAAGAAATGATTACACCAGCAAAAACGGATCCAAGCGTAATTCCTATAAAAACAATTCCAATTTGGCTGATATATTGGAGAATTTTAGAAACCCCAGTACTATCTTTTGTGGAAGAGCGTTTCGTAAATTGAAAATAGAGGAGAGACGAGATTGTTCCAATTAGTATAAAAATACCACCAAAAAAATTCTGAAAACTTATAGTTTCAATGGAGAAAGGCTCGGTAATCATATCAATCATCGGTAATAGAGTTCCTGTAAAAGCACTGGTTAAGATAATTGCAGCTCCACTGCCCACCAGGAAAGCTAAAGAAAGATCGCCTATTTGACTGGTTTTCTTTGATAATTTGAAAAAAAGTAATACCGATAATACAATCGGAATTAATTGAATGATTCTTTGATTTGGATCACCTGAAAATAATGGCATGAATAATTTTGGAATTAGAATCTGGTAGAATATCAAAACCAAAACGTAAGCTGAAGATACGCCTACAAACAAATAGGTTGCAATCCTGAATAATGGATTATCTCCAAAAATATAAGAAAAAACCATGACGGTCAGTATGAAACTTAGGAGAAGCCAAAAAAATTGATTTTGAATCATTTTTTATCCCCTGATGAATTTGCAGAAAGCGTATTTTTAAATATTGATAGGACACCACCTGCTAATAAAAAGACAATAAATGTTATAGCAACAACTTGAATTATTGCCCAATAGCGGTCAAGAACATTTGATTCTGAATTTGACAGCAGATTATATGATATTCCTCCTGATATACCATTAATCATTCCATCAATCTGGTTTGAACGAAGATAAGGCTGTAAAAGGGGAGAAGCCTGGGTTGTTGATATCAGTAAAAACCCAATATCTGGTATGAGAAAATCTACTTGCTCGATCCATAATTTTGCGTTGTCTGAGTTATCTGATAC
>JAUXNR010000552.1 GCA_030682755.1 Flavobacterium sp. | reverse complement strand
GGAATAGAAGTTATTTTGATTAACTCAAATCCTGCTACAATTATGACCGACCCATCCATGGCCGATCATGTTTATTTATTGCCATTAACCACCAAGTCAATTATTCATATCTTGAAAAAGCATCCAAATATTGATGCGGTTTTACCAACAATGGGTGGTCAAACTGCATTAAACCTGTGTTTGGAAGCTGATGAAAAAGGAATTTGGAAAGATTTTGATGTAAAATTAATTGGGGTTGATATCAATGCAATAAACATCACAGAAGACAGAGAACAATTCAAACAGTTATTGGAACGAATAGGTGTGGGAGCCGCACCTGCTAAAATTGCTACTTCTTTCTTAAAAGGAAAAGAAATTGCTCAGGAATTTGGTTTTCCTTTAGTAATCCGACCTTCATTTACTTTAGGGGGTTCAGGTGCCGCTTTTGTGCATCATAAAGAAGAATTTGATGAGTTGCTAACCCGTGGTTTGGAAGCGTCACCTATTCATGAGGTATTGATAGACAAGGCTTTATTAGGTTGGAAAGAATATGAGTTGGAATTACTTCGCGATAAAAATGATAACGTTGTAATCATCTGTTCTATTGAGAATATGGATCCGATGGGAATTCATACGGGTGATAGTATTACTGTGGCACCGGCTATGACACTTTCAGACACAACGTTCCAGAAAATGCGGGATATGGCCATTTTGATGATGCGAAGCATCGGAAATTTTGCCGGAGGTTGTAATGTGCAATTTGCCGTTTCACCGGATGAAAAAGAAGATATTGTAGCCATTGAAATTAATCCTCGTGTTTCACGTTCTTCAGCTTTGGCTTCAAAAGCAACGGGTTATCCAATTGCTAAAGTTGCCACAAAATTAGCCTTGGGTTACCACTTGGATGAATTGCAAAATCAAATTACAAAATCAACATCGGCTCTTTTTGAACCTACTTTAGATTATGTGATTGTGAAAATTCCACGTTGGAACTTTGATAAATTTGAAGGAGCAGACAGAACTTTGGGACTTCAAATGAAATCGGTTGGTGAAGTGATGGGAATTGGTCGTTCGTTTCAAGAAGCGTTACATAAAGCCACTCAATCTCTTGAAATCAAACGAAACGGTTTAGGTGCTGATGGAAAGGGATACAAGAATTATGACCAAATTATTGAAAAATTAACCTATGCTAGTTGGGATCGTGTTTTTGTAATTTACGATGCCATTCAAATGGGAATTCCACTCAGCAGAATACATGAAATCACAAAAATTGACATGTGGTTTTTGAAACAATATGAAGAATTATTCTTGTTGGAAAAAGAAATTTCTAAATATGCAATTGATACGTTGCCAAGAGAATTGCTTTTAGAAGCCAAACAAAAAGGTTTTGCAGACAGACAAATTGCACACATGGTGCGTTGTTTAGAAAGTCAGGTTTATAAAAAGCGAGAGGAACTTTCCATCAATAGAGTTTATAAATTAGTGGATACTTGTGCAGCAGAATTTAAAGCTCAAACACCTTATTATTATTCCACGTTTGAAGCGGAAATTGAAACTTCCACCGGCGAAAAATACGTGCATAACGAAAGTGTTGTAACAGATAGAAAAAAAGTAATCGTTTTAGGTTCTGGACCTAACCGAATTGGTCAAGGAATTGAATTTGATTATTCTTGTGTTCACGGGGTTTTAGCGGCAAAAGAATGTGGTTATGAAACCATCATGATTAACTGTAATCCTGAAACAGTTTCAACCGATTTTGATACGGCCGATAAATTATATTTTGAACCTGTTTTTTGGGAACATATTTATGATATTATTCGTCATGAAAAACCTGAAGGTGTTATTGTACAATTAGGAGGGCAAACTGCCTTGAAATTAGCTGAGAAATTAGACCGATACGGTATTAAAATCTTAGGAACCAGTTTTGATGCTTTAGATTTAGCCGAAGATAGAGGTCGTTTTTCTGAACTTTTATCAGAATTAAAGATTCCATTTCCACAGTTTGGTGTGGCAGAAAATGCAGATCAAGCTTCTGCTTTAGCTGATATTTTAGATTTTCCATTATTGGTTAGACCGTCTTATGTTTTGGGAGGTCAAGGCATGAAAATTGTCATCAACAAACAAGAGTTGGAAGAACATGTAATTGATTTGTTGAAAAACATTCCTGGGAACAAATTGCTTTTAGATCATTATTTGGACGGAGCAATTGAAGCTGAAGCCGATGCCATCTGTGATGGAGAAAATGTGTATATCATCGGAATCATGGAACACATTGAGCCTTGTGGCGTGCATTCCGGCGATAGTAATGCCACTTTACCACCGTTTAATTTAGGTGAGTTTGTGATGCAGCAAATTAAAGATCATACCAAGAAAATTGCGTTAGCATTAAAAACTGTTGGTTTAATAAATATACAGTTTGCAATTAAAGACGATACGGTTTATATTATTGAAGCAAATCCAAGAGCTTCCAGAACTGTTCCTTTTATTGCAAAAGCATACGGTGAACCTTATGTAAATTATGCTACAAAAGTGATGTTGGGAGAAAATAAAGTAACTGATTTTGATTACAATCCACAATTAAAAGGTTTTGCCATCAAGCAACCTGTTTTCTCTTTTGGAAAGTTTCATGGCGTAAATAAAAAATTGGGTCCGGAAATGAAATCTACCGGAGAAAGTATCTTGTTTATTGATGACTTGAAAGACGATCAGTTTTATGAATTGTATTCCAGAAGAAAAATGTATTTAAGCAAATAGCATTTATATTTTTATATTATAAAAGCCTCTATTTTAGAGGCTTTTTGCTTTTATTTTAAATTAAAGTTTAAATCAACGTTCACTTTTTTCGAAACTTTTTTACTCACAACACTTGGAATTTTTATGTTGAAATCATCAGCATTCAAATCAAAATTTGATAAAAATTCTAATCCGTTTGATGTTTTTTTAATTTTTGCAATTATTGAAATTTCTTTACTCTTTCCGTGAATTTCCATTGTGCCTTTCACATTATATTCTTCAGAATTTTGGTCAATTTTACTATAATCAAAGTTTTCAATTTTTCCTTTAAAAGTCGCTTTTGGATAGGTATCACTCTCCACATAGTTTTCATTAAAGTGTTCTTCCATTAAAGCAATTTTAAACCGAAATCCTTTCATTAAAGCCAATGATGCAATTTCTCCGGTTTTTGTATTTAGTACACAAGAAACACTTTCATTTTTTGCTTTAACTTCTTCAAAAGAAGGTACTGAAGCTTCAAATATAATGATTCCCGATTTTGTAATTATTTTTTCTTGGGCAAATCCAATTTGAGTTAGTATCAAAAAGATACCGAGTAACTTTGTTTTCATGTTGTAATGTGTTTTTATTCTAATAATCCGTCAATATTCCATTTCTCAATTATGTTGATTTGATTTTGAGGTAAACGAGGACCTCCCAATGGCATGGCTCCCGGAGCTCCATCAGCTCTGGAAATTCTATCCAAAAGTCCTCTGTTTAAAACCGCATCTCTAACATTTTCGTACGTTGTTAATGACATGGGAGCTCCATTTGAAGGTGTAGCTCCATGACAGCTAAGACAGTTTGTGTTGATTATAGCTTTCACATTGGCTTCATAAGTAATAATTTCAACTGTTGGCACGTCAATTAAATCAGAAATACTGTCTGAAGAACAACCTGATAACAGCAGGCTAAAGGCAATAATAACAAGGTATTTTGTTTTTATCATGATGTAAAATTAAAGAATTAACTGTTTAGTTAAAAATATATTAATATAAATGAATAAATTTGTTCTATTATGAGATCTGTTAAATTTAAAAATGTTTTGTTATTGGTTGTTGTTTTGTTGTTTATTATTTCAGCAATTGTATATAATTATGTTTATAAAAACCATCGAAATATAAGTTCTGAAGAGGCTGTTTATTCTATTGAAGTAAGTGAATTATTTCAAGAGTTTTTGACCAATCAAGAAGTATCAAACACCAAATATGCTAACAAAACTATTGAGATATACGGAACAATAACAACATTGGATTTAGAAAATCAAACAATAGTTCTAAACGAGCAGTTATCGTTAAGCGGAGAAAAAGTTGAATTTCAAACTTTAAATGTTGGAGAAAAGCACACATTCAAAGGTAGATTTGTAGGGTTTGATGATTTGTTAGAAGAATTAAAAATGGATCAATGTATTCGTATTAAAAAATAAATATATGAAGCGACTTATTTTATTGCTTTTTGTTGTCTATTCTAATGTGGTGTTTTCACAAAATGATGTTTTTTCTTTAGCCCGAAACGGAACTTTAGAGGACATGAAAAACTATTTAAAAGAAAATCCAAATGCAATTGATGACCAAACAAAAGAGGGGTTTACACCTTTAATTTTGGCATGCTATCGCGGAAATATAGAAGTTGCAAAATTTTTAATTGAGAATGTAAAAGATGTTAATACACAAAGTTCTATGGGAACGCCTTTAATGGCCGTTGCAGTAAAAGGTTATACAGATTTAGCTCAAGCATTATTAAACAGAGGTGCAAATCCTAATGTGACAGATGAAAAAGGAACAACGGCATTAATGTATGCGGTTCAATTCAGAAATGTAGCGTTTGTTCAATTACTATTAAAACATAATGCTGATAA
>JAUXNR010000551.1 GCA_030682755.1 Flavobacterium sp. | reverse complement strand
AAATTGATTAAAAAAATCCCGGCAACACCGGGATTTTTTATTAACCTGAGTTCGATATAAAAAACGCATAAATATTATTAAAACATAAGAATTATTTGTATATTAAAGCACTGATATACAAGAATATACATTTAAATAATTTCTTATGTTTATAGACTCAAAATTAGTAGATATTTTCTTCTTTACAGATGAATTTTGCAAAGAATTCAACAAGACATTGGAGGGGGCTCAACTTAAGGTTGACAATTCGAAAAAAAGCCGAAATAAGCCTTGTAAACTTTCTGATTCAGAAGTGATAACGATTTTAATAGCGTTTCATTTAGGGGGTTACCGTAACCTGAAACACTTTTACACACAGTACGTGCAAGTCCATTTGACTAAAGATTTTCCTGAAACAGTTTCCTATAACCGGTTTGTGGAACTTCAGCAAAAAGCACTTTTACCAATGGCCATATTCTTGAAAATGATGAGGTTGGGTTCATGTACAGGGATATCATTTGTAGATTCGACACCAGTGAGGGTCTGCAATAATAAAAGGATTTTCAATCATAAGGTTTTTGATGGCATCGCACAGCGTGGAAAATCTACAATGGGATATTTCTTTGGTTTTAAGCTACATATAGTTGTTAACGACAAAGGAGAGATATTGAATTTTGTAATCACTCCTGGAAATGTCGATGATCGGGAACCATTGAAAAACATCGACTTCCTAAATAAAATTTTCGGGAAACTCTTTGCTGATAAAGGTTACATTGGGCAAAAGCTCTTCGAACAATTATTTATTGATGGGATACAACTGATTACCGGTTTGAAAAGGAACATGAAGAATTGCCTTATGTCGATGAACGACAAGATATTGCTAAGAAAAAGATCGATTATTGAAACAATAAACGATGAATTGAAAAATGTCTGTCAAGTTGAACATTCAAGGCACAGATCATTTGGAAATTTCCTTACAAACCTTATTTCAGGCCTGTTGGCATACTCATTCCTACCAAAAAAACCATCAATAAAATACGATGTAGAACCAACTTTTGGTCAACTCGCTCTATTTTAATAGTTTGCTTATTTCGAACTCAGGTTAACAGGATATTAATGAAATAATACATGGCGACATTTTTTCATTATTGATTAATAAGGTAATAAGGTTGGTTTTCTCCTGTTACCCTTTTTACTAAGGTCTGATTTAAAAAAATAAGGTTTACTCGAAAACATAAAAACCTTATTTTCAATATTTTAACCTTAGTAGAAAATTAAAGTGTATGATATTAACCTTATTACCTACCTACCGTAGGCAGGCCTTATTTGTCGAATAAATACAACC
>JAUXNR010000550.1 GCA_030682755.1 Flavobacterium sp. | reverse complement strand
TTAGGAATTGGACTTTTACGTCGTGTGGGTTTTCGCATCACACCAAAACATTATGCTTTTGAAGCAGTAAAACGATTAGTGAGTAAGGAAAGTAAAACATACAACAAGATTACCAAAGGAATTGCCGTGATTTTTAACCATACCAATAAGACTAGAGCCAAAACCAAAAACAAGAGTTGTACTTTATTTTTCTCAAAAGAAAATCCTTTCATTTTTAGTGAAAATAATGGGATTTCTGCATTTAATAAAAAGACACTTAAAATAGAAATTCCCATCAACACATAAGGATTGGTCAACAATTGAAGAGCAAGATCCGATTCTGTTGAGGCTATTATCAAAGGCAAACTAATAATAAATAAAGCATTTGCAGGAGTTGGTAACCCTATGAATGAATTGGTTTGACGGGCATCAATATTGAATTTTGCCAAACGGTAACACGAACCTAAGGTAATGGCAAATCCGATAAGTGGCAAAATATGATTGACCGGAAAGTACGGATCAAACACAGACATTCCTTCATTTTGATAATCAAAAATAAGTTGAAACATCACATAACCAGGAACCAATCCGCTTGTAACCATATCAGCCAGTGAATCCAACTGCAATCCTAACGGACTTTGTACTTGAAACAAACGGGCAAAAAATCCGTCAAAAAAATCAAAGAAAATACCCATGCAAACAAAAAAGAAAACCAATTCATACCGATGCGACGACACAAATAATAAGGCCACACAACCTGAAAGTAAGTTTAATAAGGTTATAAAATTTGGAATGTGCTTTTTTAGACTCATTTTGATTGCTTTGAAAACAAAATTAATACAATATCTTACAATTCCTCACGTTTTCTATAGGTAATTTTTTAAGATAGCGAATAAGCTCAATAAAATATTTTACTTTTGAAAAAAAATTGACAAATTCCGATTTGTATAAATAAAAAAATGCTTTGAAAAACAGTTTACTTGCCTTGATCTTTTTGGCAACAGGCTTTTCGTATAGCCAAGCAATTCGCAAATATTCTAATGAATTTATGAATATTGGTGTGGATGCAGCCGCATTGGGCATGTCAAACGCTGTAACCGCAAGCAGCATGGATGTAAATTCAGGCTATTGGAATCCTGCAGGTTTGGTAAATTTGGAAGACAGCCAAATCAGTTTGATGCACGCCAGTTATTTTGCAAACATTGCCCAATATAACTATGCCGCTTTTGGAATGCCCATTGACGACAGAAGTGCTTGGGGCGTTTCCTTAATTCGTTTTGGTGTAGATGATATTTTGAACACCACCCAATTAATTGACAGTGACGGAAACATTGATTACAATAGAATCAGTCTTTTCTCAACAGCCGATTATGCGGCCACTTTTTCTTATGCCCGAAAACTACAAGTGCCCGGTTTGCAGTATGGAGTAAATGCAAAAGTAATTCGAAGAATTATTGGAAAGTTTGCCAATTCTTGGGGTTTTGGAATTGATGTCGGGCTTCAGTTTGAACGCAACGACTGGATGTTTGGCGTCATGGTTCGTGACATAACTACCACCTATAACATTTGGAATATTGATGAAGATGAATACCAAAAAATTGCAGATGCAATTCCGGGTGAAAACCAAGAACTTCCCGAAAAATCTGAAGTAACTTTGCCAAAAGCACAAGTGGGAATGGCCAGAAGATGGATTATTCGATATGATTACAGCCTTTTAGCGGCCGCTAACTTAAACATGCGTTTTGCCAAAACCAATGATATTTTTGCTACGGATTTTGTGAGTATTGATCCGGCGGTTGGATTTGAATTTGGTTACACTGATTTAGTATTCGTTAGAGCCGGAGTTGGGAATTTTCAAAACGTAACACAAATAGACGACACTCAAAAAATTGGTTTTCAACCTAATATTGGAATAGGATTCAAATACAAAGGCATACAAATTGATTATGCTTTAACAGATATTGGCGACCAAAGTGCAGCATTGTATTCTAATATTTTTTCAGTAAAAGTGGATTTGGGAATTTTTAGGTAAATGGCTGAGAATAAAATAATACAATTTACATGATAACTATTACTCAAAAAGTTAGTTTTCTTTTCGTTTTACTATTTTCATTTGCGAATGCACTTTTCGCACAGGGTTATCGCCTATCTGATCAAGCAAAAATAAGTGTAATCACCTGTGGAAGTGGCGATCAATTGTATTCTATTTTCGGGCATACTGCAGTAAGAATACACGATACAGCAAGAGATTTAGACATCGTTTTCAATTATGGCACTTTTGATTTCAACACACCTAATTTTTATTTAAAATTTGTGAAAGGAGATTTAGATTATCTGCTAACCACCACTTCGTTCCATCAATTCTTATACGAATACCAACAAGACAACCGCGACGTTTTTGAACAAGAACTGGCTTTAACTGCGGAACAAAAACAGCAACTTTTTGACAAACTAACTAAAAATGTGTTTTCTGAAGAACGATTTTACAGGTATAAATTCATTGATAAAAACTGCACGACGATGGCGGTTGACAAAGTAAATGAAGTCTTAAGCACGACTAAAATTGAAAAAATAAAACCTTATGAAAAAAGTTATCGTCACGTATTAAATCCCTACTTAGATAATTTATTCTACGAAAAATTAGGCATCAATATCATTTTCGGTCACAGACCCGATACAGAAGCTTGTCAACTGTTTCTACCTATTGAATTTTTTAAAAGTCTGGAAATAGCGAAAGAAGGTTCAAAACCCTTGGTTGCTAAAACCATTACCCATAACATACAAGATAAAACAAAAATCAAAACCTCATGGTGGAATACAAGTTATACGCTGCTCTTCGGCTTATTGTTGGTTATTGTAGTAAACAATAAAAGAGTGGACAATATCTATTTGATTCTTTGTGGAATAATGGGCATATTTTTATTAGGAGTAGGCTTATATTCATTACACCGAGAAGTATTGTGGAATTACAATGCCTTACTTTTTAATCCGTTATACATTCCTTTGGTTTTTTTCTTTTGGAATGAGAAAACAGCTCAGTTTAAAAAAATGTGGTATGCCAGTTTAGTATTGTTACTTCTTTATACAATATACCTTGCCTTTAAAGCTCATTTTTTGCAACTTGTTCCTTTCATTGGCGTGAACGCAATCCTTTTGTATCGCCTGAACAAAAGGTTCTTTTTATCCATCTCGGAAATGGAGCGAGCCAAATAGTGTAGCTTGTTATTTTGAGGAAGCATAACTACGGCAAGTGAATAGAATTCCCTTACTCCCTAGCGAAAAGACCTTATGTTGTAATTACAAACTGATAGTGTAAACGTAAACCCTTTTAAACTTTTAAACCCTTAAACTTTTAAACGATTTACTGCCCCCTGTAAAACAACACCGTACTAATCGTTTTCACCACAATATTAATATCCAGAAATATACTTCGGTGCTTAATATAATACAAATCATATTGTAGTTTTATTAAACTGTCATCAATAGAATCGCCATAAGAATAATTCACTTGGGCCCAACCTGTCAAACCGGGTTTTATCACATGACGTGTTTGATAAAAAGGCATCACTGCAGCAATTTCTTCAACAAAAACAGGGCGTTCGGGTCGTGGGCCAATAACGGCCATATGACCTAAAAGTATGTTTATAAACTGAGGTATTTCATCAATACGTGAACGCCTTAAAAACTTTCCAAAAGGAGTGATTCGAACATCATTAGTGGTAGCAAACACAGCACCATGTTGTTCGGCATTTTTAACCATAGTCCGAAATTTGACTATTCGAAACGCTTTTCCGTTTTTACCCACCCGTTGTTGGGTATAAAATAAATTCCCTCGGTTTCCGATTGCATTGCCCAGCAATAAAAAAGGAAGTAAAATGATACCAAAAACAATCCCAATCAAGGAAAATATTACTTCTAACAGACGTACAATCAGCAAATACAACCGGTTTTGATTGCTTCTGCTAAATGGGAAATAGCGATAAAAATCGCGTGCCATGAACTGTACAGGAATGCGTTGCGTCAAACTTTCATAAACTTGAATGTATTCTCTAATGACAAATCCATTCTCTAATAAATACAACAGTTTATTGTATAACGCTACGGTAATTGTATCTGTTTTTTCTGTGGCAATTA
>JAUXNR010000649.1 GCA_030682755.1 Flavobacterium sp. | reverse complement strand
ATTTGTTGGGTTTAAAACCTCACAGATTTGGTAAGTCAAACTGTAACTTCCTGCCGGTGTTCCTGCTGCTACATCTACTGAACCATCTGGGTTTAGTGTCAAAGAGCCTGTTGGATCAGGTGTTACTGTTGTTAATGCTACATCAGATGGGTTTAATAAAGTACCGTTTAATGTATCATTATCAAATACATTAACTACTCCATTTTGACCTGAAGCTCCGTTGATTGGACCTGCATTGTCATTAACCGCATCAATAGGACTACATGCTGAAATAGTAAATTCAAAAAAGCATCCTTCAGCGTTGTAAGGAACAGCAAAATAAGTGTTTGTTGAACCTGATACTATTGGAAAATTAGTTATAGGAGTTGCTCCATTTTCAACTGGATACATTGAATAAAATAGTGATCCTGGAGGAAAAGCTGAAGCTAATTGAGCCGCAGCAATACTACTCTGTCCATTGCAAAAATAAAAATTCTGAACTAATTCAACTTCTCCACAGTTTTGCGACACAAAACTTCCGGCAACAATATTTACTGTAATAGGCTGATAAATTGGTTCACCTTGACAAACACCATCAGTATTATAACCTAATATTAATGGTCTTCCATTAAATTTAATACCTGTCATAGCACCAGTTCCATTAGTTAAACCGTTAACTGGTATGTTATTAACACAATCAGGATTAGCTAATATTGCACAATTGTCTGTAGCTTTCAACTTAAAACGAAGTGAGGCTAACAAAGTTTGTGCATCATCTGGCAATGGTAATGTACCAAAATCCCAAACAATAGAACCTGTTGCTCCTAAATTAGGATCAAAATATAAGTTATTTGGAACAGGATTAGGTGAAAAGAATATAGAACTACTTAAACTTCCAGCCACAAATGTAGACGTAAAAGGTATTGGTAAAACTAATTTATAATTATTAACAGCCTCAGTTCCTAAGTTTTTAATGTCAACACCAAATTCTATTTCTTGTCCTGGTTGAGCATTATAAGGTCCTCCAGGTGCTACAGGTACCCCATTAATATTTTGAACAGTTAATAAACCTTCAATTTCAGGAACATATGCATCAACAGACATTGTGATATTGTAAATCACATAAGTATCTTGAGTCGTTCCATATCTAAATCTAGTTGATGTTTGATTATTAGTAATTACTGAATTTCCTGCATTTGGAATATCAAACATACTAATATCTAATCCTGTATTGTTTAATAAGTTTGGATTTCTTGTGTTACCACCTGTAAAAATAGAAGAATTAAAGAAGTTAGTTGTACTATTTCCTCCATGATTTAAATTTATCCATGCATTATCAGGGTGATTTCTAATTTGAAAAAAGTCTCCTGGAATACCTCTATCTCCTTCACCAGCCATCATTCCTAATTTCATATTAACAGGACCTGACTGAACTGTATTGAAACCGGAAACAGGTATTTCAAAATCAGCTGTTACACTTCCTGCCACATAAGAATGACCATCAAAAACCGTTACATCTCTCCAATTCATTTTGTCATTTTCATAAACAACTACCATTCCCCAACCACCATAGAAACCGGTTCCTCCACCGTTTCCTTCAACCAAAGCAATGTCAGCAACATTATAAGCTCCAACACCATTGGTTCGAACGTAATCAGTTACTTCAATATATCCTGAATACATAAAACCATCTCCATTAATAGGATAATAAATATCAGAATCTTGTGCTGTTAAAACAGTATAACTTGAAGAATTTGGTCCTTTTATAGAAACTTTTCTTTTGTCAAATGTTTTTGAAAGGGTAACTGTACCTGGAATAGTCCCAGCAACATTTACATTCGCAAATGATGTGCTTTGAGTATCTCCTGTACTTAGATTAGTTGCAGTGCTTCTTACTAAATTAGTAATTGTTAAATTTACAGTTCCGTTAGAAATTACATAAGGAGTTGATAAAGTAGCGGTTCCAGTAGTTCCAGAAGTTGCATAACTCACCGGTACATTTACTGCTGTTCCGCCATTTACAGATAAAGTAACTCGATTAGCTCCAGTATTGTTTGTAAATCTGAAAACATAAGTATTTGTTCCATTAGAAAATGTATATATAGGACTGCGATTATTATTAGATGGGTTATCTCGAGATACAACCAACGAATAATTTGTGTTAATTATACTTTGATTATGTCCAACAGTATAATTTTGATTAATTGTTTGCGTACCTCCGGGAACTTGCTTTTCAACAGTAAAAACTGTTGGGCTACTAGAACCATCAGATGCTCTACCAGTCCAATATAGACCCGCATAAACAATATTTGAACATGCTGGATTAGCGCCATTCTCTGTTGAAAGCGATAAATTTGCAGATGATGAATTCCATGTGTTGGCATCGCCATCAATATCAACATATTGCATGATGTTGTTATTTGAGGTTTCATCACCATAATTGGCAAGTGTAAGGTTTGTGTTACCAATCATGGTAAAATCACCTTTTACATTAT
>JAUXNR010000531.1 GCA_030682755.1 Flavobacterium sp. | reverse complement strand
AATAGTTTGGAGTGCCAAAATTTCTATATCTTCTAAGTTCTTCTAGCATAATTAGAGATTAAATCATTAATTATGTCTGTTTCATCATTATTATCAATTCTTTGAAAAAGAGGAATATCATCATTGATAATTTCTTCCATTCGCTCTATTTTCAATCGAAGTCTATCATTTATAACTTCATCTATTGAATCTTTAGAAAGGATATAGAAATATTTTGTTAGTTGATTTTCATCTAAACCAACCCTATGAATTCGATCTTTTGATTGTATGAAATTTGAACAATTATAATCCCTTTCTAAATATATTGCATTGTGACAACCTTTATGCAAGGAAATTGATTCAGCTACGGAAAATGGGTTAGCAATTATTACCTTGAAATCATCATTAAATGGATTATTAAAGGCATTAATAGTTTCTTCTCGTTCTTTCTGCGGAATTTCTCCAATTAGAAGTTTTGATTCAATACCATTTTGTTTTAAATAGCTTCTCAAATCTTTAGCATTTTGGATAAAAATAGTCCAAATAATTACTTTCCCGTTATCAGGAAATATTTCCTCCAAAAGCAATGATAAAATGCTTTTAAACTTTCTTGGGGTTTCAATTACTGGATAATTTATTATCTTATTGAAGAACTCGGAGTCATTAATGAACTCGTCAGTGTCTGTAGTAAAAATTGCATTGGGGTCAAATTCACCTGTTAACTCATTATTTTCCAAAGAATCTTTCAATGTTTTTGATAAAAGTGACGGATTGGTTGATGCTTGTCTAAGTCGAATAAGTTTTGCTCTGTTAAGAACGTCTTTGACTGTAGCTGAATTATTCTCTTTAAAGTGAGGAAGATATTGGGATTCTATAAAATCATAAATTTCTCGTTGATGTGAGTCCATATCAATAGGAATGTACTTTTCTTCAATAGGGGGAAGCTTGAGGTCGTTCTTCTTTATTCTAATAAAATAGGGTGAAATGTTATCTTTTAATTCCTGTACTCGTTGTGATTCAGGTGAGTTGTTATCAGTCATATCCTCCAAATTGTGATAATGAAACTTTAGGATTTCTTTAAATTTGAATGGATAAATGAACTTATAAAGATTAAAAATATCTTGATACCCATTTGGAACAGGAGTACCTGTCAAAATCACTCTTGATACCGCCTCTTTTGATATTTCTGTGACACTTTTCCCCCAAACACCTTCAGGGTTTTTTATTCTGTGAGCTTCATCCACCACCACCATTGTTTTGTTTCGCTTCAAGAAATCAATAATGTCATTTTGAAATCGGTCAACACCACCGTGAAAAATTAATGTTAGTTCTGGGGGGTCTGGGGAATATAGGTGCTCTAATTTTTGTTTAACTGAAATATCACTATCACCAGACATTCTAAAAGAGGTTGGTTTATATCCGAAACACGCTAAAAATTCATTCTCCCAAGGAGCAAAAGATGAAAGTGGACCTACAACTAAAAGTTTGTTTACGTGTCGAGGGTCTTCCTTAGGTAAACTTCTCAAAAATGCATACGCACCATAAACTATTGATGTTTTACCAGCACCTGGAACAGCGAAATTGCAAGAATTTTGAGAAAATGCCATATGAAACGATGACAATAATTGCAAGGGATAAAGTGTTCTATCCTTTGAGAAGGTTCGATTTAAAATCTTTTGAAAGTTGTCAAATTGAGTAACTAAAGATTGGTTCTCTTTAAATTCATTATCCCGAATTGCTCTCGCATTAACACTAAATGTTTCAAAATTTTCTTCTTCCTTTGAAAATGCACTTAATTCATTTTGAATATTTTCTGTTGTAAGAAAAACATAATCATGTTTAGTAAGAAGAGTTTGAATCTCTTGAAGAGTTTTAATTTGAGTTTCGTCTCGAAAAGGAATATTAATGATATTCCCTTCAACTTTATAGTTCAGCCTTTTTAAAGAAATTAAAAGGCGTTTATTATGTAACAATAACTCAGTTTCTCCTTTAATTAAAAACAAACTATTTTGTACATCAACATCTACTTCGTAACTCATTATAAGTTCTTGTTTATTTGATATCCAATTTGTTGAATTCTTTTAGCTTTCTCCTGTACCTCAACAATTTCATCAGCGGGAATTTTCTCTACTTCAATAGTTTCTAATAATTCAATGATATGTGATAATACTCTTGATGGAGATTTTTTTTGAAGCGAATTAAATATCCTATCCCCTAACTCTTTAACCATATTTTGTATTTCTGGCTTTGAGAAGTTTTTGTGATTTTGTTTTATCGCATCAAACGCCTTGTGTGCGTTCTTGATATTTTTTTCTGGAGCATCAGCTGCTCTGTTTTACTCAATACTTGTTTTATGTTCTTTTAAATTC
>JAUXNR010000513.1 GCA_030682755.1 Flavobacterium sp. | reverse complement strand
GTATCCGGATGTGGAAGAAAATTGTATGAGTACGTCGTTTTCGCATATTTTTCAAGGTGGCTATTCGTCGGGTTATTACAGTTATAAATGGGCGGAAGTTTTGGATGCCGATGCGTTTGCTTATTTTCAGGAAAAAGGAATTTTTAATCACGAAGTGGCGACCAAATTTAAAGACAACGTTCTATCAAAAGGGGGAACAGAATTACCGATGGAATTGTATAAAAAATTTAGAGGTCAGGAACCGAAGGTAGAGGCGTTGTTGAAGAGAGCTGGGTTATTAGGATAAGAAAACAATACTGTTTTTTTCTTTATGAAGATTCCAAAAAATTCATTAATTTTATAGAAGTTATTTTAAATCAATGGATTATGAAAAAAATACTACTTTTATTTATCCTTTTTTTTGGTTTCGTAAGCTCTGCTCAGATTACTACCATTTTTCAACAATGCAACAACACGAATGCCATTGAAATTCACAATGGAAATCTTTATGTTGGTTGTTCTTCTGGCGACATTTATAGATTTCCATTAAACAATCCCAATCCAACTCCTGAGTTATTTAAAACGGGTTTACCTGCTCTTCAAGATTTTTGTGTGGTTGGCGATTACTTATTCATTGCTCAAAGAGCAATACCGAGTGATTTGAGAAGAGTTGTAAAACTAAATCTCAATGTCTCGAATCCTGATATTGAAATTGTACACCTTTTTTCTAATCCGTATGGCTTGACAAAAGACAATAATTACCTGTATATCAATGATACACAAGACATTTATCGTTATAATTTGAACTCATCGAACCCAACTCCTGAGATAATCATCTCCAATACCGGACATAATATCGGCGGGAGCGGTATGGTGGTTGTAAACAATCATTTGTATCTCACTGCTACGAACCAATTGAAAAAATACAACTTAGACACAATGGCACAATCTATTGTGTTTACAAGCTCTCTCAACTTAAAAGGAATTTGCATTGGTGAAAGTGAACAAATTATTTACAGCGTAAATTTTACTGATGATTATGTTTACAAGCATGATTTAGTAAATAACACAAATATGCAATTCATCTACACGCAACTTTTTAGTCCGGGAGAGGTTATTTATGATAATAACAACTTATATGTTTCCAATTTGGAAGGTGGTCAGGTAAACCGGATTAATATGGCGACTTTAGAAGTTTCTGATCCAATAGTAGAAAATTCCATTATTTTCCCAAACCCATCAAACGGCAATTTCACTATACGAGTTCAAGATGTTTCCTTTCTAGGTGGTCAAATGGTGATTCTGGATGAATTAGGAAAAGTTATTTATAAAGAAACCGTGAACTCCGAGGAAACCGATTTACGTTTACAAGGATTAGCGTCCGGAATATACTTACTTCGTATTGCAAATCATGATAAAGAGTTTGTAAAAAAAATTGTTATTCAATAATGGTAATACTATTACTTTCGATACTTCTCTATCCTTTCACTTCCTCTCTTTAAAATTAAAGTGAAAAGCCAAAATTAATTTAATTTAAAACCTATAAGGTCAAAAAAAGACCTTGCAGGTTGCTACACAATTCTGCAGTTTGAAAACACACAAACAAACTTTCATTTTTTTTTGAAAGTTTAAAAACTTTTATATATCTTTGCTTCATGGAATTCAAAGAAGCAAAAAATAAATTCGTTCAAACTTGGGGAGCTTTAGGTTCGCAATGGGGAATTAACAAAACCATGGCTCAGATTCATGCATTGTTGATGGTTTCGCACGAACCGATTTCGATGGAAGACATTATGGATGAATTACAAATTTCCCGTGGAAATGCTTCAATGAATTTACGAGCATTAATGGATTGGGGAATAGTCTATAAAGAATACAAAGCCGGCGAACGCAAAGAGTTTTTTACAGCCGAAAAAGATTTAGACGAGTTGGCCGTGAAAATTTCAAGAGAACGTAGCAAACGCGAAATCAAACCTGCTTTGAAAGTCTTGAAAGAGGTTTCTTCAATCACATCTGACAACACGGCTGCCGAAAAACATTTTGTAGATCAAACTTCAAAATTGTATGATTTTGTGTTGAAAGCAGATAATGTTTTAGACAAAATAACTGAATTTAAAGACAATTGGTTGGCAAAATTGATTGTGAAAATAATGAAATAAATTTTTTTAATAACAACTTTCATTTTTTTCTGAAAGTTTAAAATAATAGATAAGATGAAAAAATTAGTAATAGCAGCAGGAACCGGATTTTTAGGAAATGTTTTGATAAATCATTTCAAAAATAAGTTTGAAGAAATTATAATTCTAACCCGAGGAGAATCTAAAACTTTAGACACTATTAAATATGTGACTTGGGATGCTAAAACATTTTCAGGCTGGGAAAAAGAATTAGAGAATGCCTCCATTTTAATAAATCTTACAGGAAAATCTGTTGATTGTCGATATACTGAGCATAATAAAAAAGAAATTTTAAATTCTAGAATCGATAGTACAAAAATTTTAAATCAAGCGGTTTTAGAATGTAAAAATCCTCCTTTGCATTGGTTAAATTCATCAACTTCTACAATTTACAGACATTCGATTGATAAAGAAATGGATGAATATTCAGGAGAAATTGGCGATGATTTTTCAATGAATGTAGCCAAATCTTGGGAAAAGTCATTCTTCGAAATTGAAACACCAAAAACATTAAAAACAGCACTTAGAACATCTATTGTTTTAGGAAAAAAAGGCGGAGCATTTCTTCTTTTAAAAAATTTGGTAAAGTTTGGTTTAGGTGGAAAGCAAGGGAACGGAAATCAATTTATAAGCTGGATTCACGAAGAAGATTTTGCTAGAGCAGTTGAATTTATTATTGATGAAAAACTTACTGGAAACATCAATATCGTCTCACCAAAACCTATTAAGAATCGTGAATTTATGAAGACACTCCAAAAAAGTTTAAAAATTGTAATTGGTATTCCGGTTGATGAAAGACTTTTAAAATTAGGAGCCAAATTAATTGGCACAGAATCTGAATTGGTTTTAAAAAGCAGAAATGTTATTCCGAAAAGACTAAACGAAAACGGCTTTAATTTTGAATATGGGGATTTAAAAAAAGCTTTTGATAATTTAATTAAATAGTTATGAACCTCAACATCCTCTCCTACTTCATCTATCTAACCATAACCGCCATTATCATTGTTGTAGTTGGCCAAATTTTATACAGAAACGGCAATGTGTTTGTTTCACAATTAGTTCCTAATCACGAAGAGTTATGTAAAAAAGTTAATAAAAACTTATTGCTTGGTTATTATTTACTTAATCTCGGTTATTGTTCAATTACGATTTTGAGTTGGGAGAAAATTGAAACCATTAATCAACTCATTGGAATTATCGCTTATAAAACATCAATCATCCTTTTTATCATTGGAATGCTGCATTACTTCAACATTTTTATGATTACCAATTACATTAAAAAATTAATCAATTAATCTTTATATTATGGAAACTACAAAAACAATTCTCGCTTATGCAATTTATCTTCCGATTGCAATTGCTTTAACCATTTATGTTTCAAAAACGTTGTTTAAAAACAGCTTAGTGTATATGACAGATATTTTTAAAGGTCGCGAAGAAATTGCCAAAGCCACCAACAAATTATTTGAAACCGGATTCTATTTACTAAACATCGGGTTCGCACTAAAAATTATGGAAATGAATTTATATGAAAACAACTACCAACAAATGATTGAAGAATTAAGCAGCAAAATTGGCGGATTTTCAATTTATTTAGGAATTATGCTTTTCATCAATTTATTTTTATTTTTTAGAGGAAAAAGAAAAGCGAGTCAGCCGCAAGTAGAGGAACGAGTTGTGTTTAGAGGTTAGACTTTACACCTGACAGGTTTTTGAAACCTGTCAGGTGTAAAGTATTAATAACCACCAAATTATCGGCACACTTTCCACCCAAAAAGAAGTGAAATACTTGTCTCTTTTTAAATTTATAAATCCGACAAAAAGACCCGTAATTGCAGCAATTATAACTGTTGAAATTTCAA
>JAUXNR010000512.1 GCA_030682755.1 Flavobacterium sp. | reverse complement strand
AGAAAATATAGGCACTACCAACATTGCTTTTTCACCCAACTTTATCGCAGCAAATCGATTGACCTTTATACCAATCAAAAACGTGCAGCTTTCTTTCTTGTCTAAATTTGTTGGAGAACAATTTATGGGAAATATTGATGCTGAAAGTTCAAAATTACCTAGTTATTTTGTAAATGATTTGAATATTTCCTATGAAATCACATTTAATAAAGTTTTCAAATCCCGGAAGCATAACAACCATAGAAGGAGCAGGGTTTTACCCACAAGCAGGAAGAAACTTTTTAGTAGGTTTGTCCTTGTTGTTTTAACAAATAATCACAGAAACCCTGATAGTCAAGTCAGGGTTTTTTTATGAATAGAAGTAGTCTGTATAGTTATTTTAGGACGGGTCAAACCAACCTTTATCAACTTATCGCTTCATAAAGAAACCAAAACAAAGGATAAAAAGCAGTTAAACTTTTTTCTACCCCTATCGCATCTTAATTATAAACCCGAATAATATTTCCAAGGACTTCCACACGATAACGCTTCAAAGGATATTGCAATCCCCCCAATCCTGTAAACAAGCTATATTCAACATTATCACACGGACAAACGGCGTTAATTCCATTAATGGTTAACGTTGAACAAGAAGCTAAAGGTTGATTCGGACAACCCGCATCATAGGCATTATAGCCATTTCCTGAGTTGAATACAATGATGCCATTCACACCAACACCCGGTTGCGTGATTAAAACGGAATTACTCACAAATTGCAGTTGACTGTAAGAAGGTAAATTTATATTGACATCAAATGAAAAACTATAATTGGGCAAATAAGGATTGTTGTTATTAAACCCATCATTGTCACAATTTAAAAGAGTGAAACTTAAAATTAGGACTAAAATCGCTTTTCTCATTTTAAAAATTGGTTAAAGGAAATGAAAACAAATTTAATTTAATTAACTTTGTATTGTTCAATTGAACGTTATAAAATTTTACTAAAATTAAAAATACTATCTTTGTAGAGAGAAATCCCGTGCAAGTGGGATTTTTTCTATTTATATAAACGAACTTATTATGAGTACAGTATCTTATTATACCGCTGAGGGATTAAAAAAATTAAAAGACGAATTAGAACATTTAAAACATGTTGAACGTCCAAAAGCGTCACAAGCCATTGCCGATGCACGTGATAAAGGTGATTTATCTGAAAATGCAGAATATGATGCAGCAAAAGAAGCACAAGGTTTGTTGGAAATGAGAATTTCAAAAATGGAAGAAATTTATGCTAATGCTCGTTTGATTGATGAGTCTCAGTTGGATTTAACCAAAGTATTGGTGTTGTCTAATGTGAAAATTAAAAATCAAGCAAACGGAATGGAAATGAAATATACCTTGGTTGCAGAAAGCGAAGCCGATTTGAAAACCGGAAAAATTTCTGTTACGTCACCAATTGGTAGAGGTTTATTAGGAAAATCTGTTGGCGATGTGGCAGAAATCACAGTTCCAAACGGAGTGTTAAAATTTGAGATCCTAGAAGTTTCAAGAGATTAATTGTATTCCTATGGCTAGCATTTTCACAAAAATCATTCAAGGCGAAATTCCTTCTTATAAAATTGCAGAAGATGAAAACTTTATTGCTTTTTTAGATGTGAATCCAAACGCTGTAGGTCATACACTTTGTGTTCCGAAACAAGAAATCAATAAAATTTTTGATATGGAAGAAGAGCACTATCTTTCTTTGATGAAATTTTCAAGAAAAATTGCAATAGCACTGGAAAAAGCCATTCCGTGTAAACGAGTGGGTGTGGCTGTTGTCGGTTTGGAAGTGCCACATGTTCACGTTCATCTGATACCGCTACAGGATATGGAGGACATGCGATTTCAACGCAAAGTAGCTTTGAGCAAAGAAGAATTTGAATCAACCGTTATAAAAATTCAAAAGCAATTATAACTGAATCCCGATAAAGTCGGGATTTTTTTATGTCTTTTTCATACTAATCAGCATGGTTGTTCCTTTACCAACATCAGAATGCTGCACTTTTATTTTTCCTTTGTGGTATTCTTCCACAATGCGTTTGGTCAAGGACAATCCCAAACCCCAACCGCGTTTTTTAGTAGTAAAACCGGGCTCAAAAACTTTTTTAAATTTGTTTTTAGGAATTCCTTTCCCGGTATCAGAAATGTAAATGTTTACTTCGTTTTCCATTTCAATGATGTTAACGTCAAGTTTCCCTTTGCCTTTCATGGCGTCAACCGAGTTTTTGATGAGGTTTTCAATTGTCCAGCTGTGAAGAGCAGGATTTAAAGAAACAAGAATTGCCTCCTTGGGTGCCGAAAATGTAAATTCAACTTGTTTTGAAAAACGCGATTTTAAATACTCAAATGAATTTTTTGTCTCTGTAACGATGTCTTTCTCCTCCAAAATGGGTTCTGATCCCACTTTTGAAAATCGATCTGTTATGGTTTGTAAACGTTGAATGTCTTTTTCAATTTCAGCAATGATCGTCTCATCATAATTATTTGCTTTCATAATTTCCAACCAACCAATTAATGACGATAAAGGGGTGCCAATCTGATGAGCAGTTTCTTTAGCCATTCCGGCCCAAAGTTTGTTTTGGGTGGCAATTTTAGAAGTTTTATAAAAATTGAAAACCAATAATGCAAATAACAAAATGATTAGCAACAATGCAATGGGATAATACTTTAATTTGCTGATTAAAGGGGAGTTGCCGTAATATAAATAGTTGTATTTTCCTTCGTCATATTCAATTTTGATAGGTGTGTTTTCATTTTTAAAGGTGTTAATTAAGGCAACAGATTTTTCCGGATTGTTTAATAACAACGGGTCGATGTTTCTTCCGTCAATGATGCTGTCATTTGCATTGGTTAATATCAACGGAATGCTCGTGTTGTTGTTCAATAAAACCAAAGTCAATTCAATGTCAGTATTGCTGTCTGCATTATTCAATGATTTTTGTGCCTCAGCCCAAAGTTCCATTTTCATTCGTTCGTCTTCTTTAAAGATTTGAAAGAACGAATAGGTATTCCATAGAATCAACGAAATGATTATAAAGGAAGAAAAAATAAGAATCCAACGGGTGATGTTTCTGCTCTCGGAAAATTGCATTTCAAAATATTTAGGTTAAATGTAGTAAATCTTGTTTGAAATGAAAAAATCAAACTAATTTAAAGGTCATTTTAGTACTTTTGTATAAACTACATTTTGTTATGATTAGTATTTCACCTGATTCCATTTCGCCGGTTCAATTGCAAGGCTATTTGCAAAGTTCAGTAGGGCCAAGACCTATTGCATTTGCCAGCACGATTGATGTGGACGGAAACCCAAATTTATCACCCTTTAGCTTTTTTAATGTTTTTAGTTCCAATCCGCCAATTTTAATTTTCTCTCCGGCAAGAAGAGTTCGAGATAATACCATAAAACATACGTTGATAAATTGTGAAGCAACGAGAGAAGTTGTTATTAACGTGGTGAATTATGATATCGTGCAACAAATGTCGCTTTCCAGTACAGAATATCCTGATGGGGTGAATGAGTTTTTAAAATCAGGATTAACCATGTTGCCTTCAGATAGTGTGAAACCATTTCGGGTAGCGGAAAGTCCGGTTCAATTTGAATGTAAAGTAAACGACATTATTTCTTTAGGAACGGAAGGTGGTGCCGGAAATTTGATTATTTGTCAAGTACTAAAACTTCATATTTCTGAAACCATTTTAGATGAAAAAGGAGTCATTGACCAAACCAAAATTGATTTGGTTTCAAGAATGGGAGGCAATTGGTATTCACGTTCCAATCAAGGCCTTTTCGAAATACCAAAGCCATTGGCCACTTTAGGAATTGGAGTAGATGAAATACCTGATTTTATTAAAAGAAGCCCTGTTTTTGACGGGAATGATTTAGGGATGTTAGGGAATGTAGAAAGTTTGCCAACCAACGAAGAAATTAATATATTTGTACAAGAAAATATTCAGGTAAAAGGTGTTTTGAGTTCAGCAGATGAAATGAAAGTGCATCACAAAGCCAAAGAATATTTAAACCAACAAGATGCGAATGCCGCTTGGAAAGTTTTATTAGCCAAAAGAGTATAAGTATAAGCCAATAGTAACATTAAACATTTAAAATTATGGAAGTTTCAGGAAAAGTAAAAGTTGTTGGAGATGTACAACAAGTAAGCCCAACATTTAAAAAAAGAGAATTAGTTGTCACCACAGAAGAGCAGTATCCACAAAGTATCATGATTGAATTTGTTCAGGACAAAACGGACTTATTGAATACGGTTGCTGTTGGAGAAAATGTAAAAGTTTCAATTAATTTAGGAGGAAGAGAATGGGTAAATCCGCAAGGAGAAACAAAATACTTCAATTCGATTAAAGGTTGGAGAATTGAAAAATTACAAGCTGAAGCACCTGCTGCAATGCCTCCAATGCCTGCTGCAGAAGCTTTTGAACCGGCAACAAACTTTAATGAAGAAGAACACGACGATTTACCTTTTTAATTAATAAAGGCATTAATTTTAAATTCCAAATTCCAAGACTTTACGTTAGGAATTTGGAATTTTTTCATCTTGTAATTCCGTCCCATAGTTTAGGATGTTTGTCTTTCCTGTCATTCTGAACTTGTTTCAGAATCTATTTAAAAGCTGAAGCATCCGGAATTTTCAAGACTGCTTTATAATTATAATCTTTGTGTATTATTTGATACTGACAGAATTTGGCATTGATTTTTTTAAACTATGTATTTCCTAACTTCAGAATTATATTTTCCGCCGGTTACAGAAGCTTCTTATGAAGGGATATTGGCAGTTGGTGGTGATTTAAGCGTAGAGCGACTGTTGTTGGCTTATCAAAACGGAATATTCCCTTGGTTTGATGAGGATGAGCCAATACTTTGGTGGTGTCCGTCTGAACGAATGGTAATTAACCCGCATGATTATAAAATTCCGAAAAGCTTGAGAAATATTCTTAACAGAAATTTATTTGAAGTTTCCTTTAATCAAAATTTTTCAGAGGTTATAAAGAATTGTCAAACTAGTAAACGCAAAGGACAACGTGGTACATGGATTACAGATTCCATGATGGAAGCCTATCTTAAATTGCACGAATTGGGTGTTGCAAAATCAGTGGAAGTTTGGCAAAATAACGAATTAGTAGGCGGTTTATATGGTGTAGATTTAGGTCATGTTTTTTGTGGCGAAAGCATGTTCAGCAAAGTGTCAAATGCCAGCAAAGTGGCTTTTGTTTCACTCATTCAACAATTGAAAGAAGCCAATTATCATTTGTTAGATTGTCAAGTGCACAACGACCATTTGGAAAAATTAGGAGCTTTTGAAATTTCAAGAGCCAGTTATTTGAAGATTTTAAAATCAAATTAACTTCTTTTCCAACAACTTAATAAATGGTCATTTACCATTCCTGTGGCTTGCATGTGAGCATACATGGTAGTTGGTCCGATAAATTTAAAACCACGCTTTTTTAAATCTTTACTGATTTTTTCTGCTAAAGGTGTAAATGCAGGGACTTCGCTTAAGGAAGTGAATTGATTCATAATTGGCTTTCCTTCCACATAATCCCAAATAAAATTTGAAAAAGATCCAAATTCTTCCTGCACTTTTATAAACGCTTTGGCATTGCTAATCGCGGATTTTATTTTTAAAGTATTTCGTATGATTCCCGCATCTTTCATTAATTCTTGTACTTCATAATCGCCAAAGTAGGCAATTTGCTTATAATCAAAATCAAGAAAAGCTTTTCTGAAATGCTCTCTCTTCTTTAAAATCAAATGCCAACTCACTCCGGCTTGAAATGTTTCTAAAATAAGAAATTCAAATAATTTGGCATCATCAAAAACAGGATTTCCCCATTCTTCATCGTGATATTTTCTGTAAAGATCATCTTTTTCGCACCAGGCACATCTGTTTTTAAGGGTTGTCATGAGTATTGATTTAAAACAGTTTGTAAATATAATTCTTCAACTTTTTTTCGGGCCCAATCGGTTTTTCTTAAAAAAGTCAAACTTGATTTGATGGAAGGATTTTCCGTAAAACAGTTGATTTTTATCTTCTCCCCAAGTTTTTCAAAACCATAAAAATCCACAAGAAATTCAAGAATAACTTGTAATGTTTTGCCATGAAGTGGGTCGTTGTTTTTCATTTTTAAATCAATTAATAAAACCCCATCATATTCATACGATCATAATCAGATTCAATTTTACCAAATGAAGCACGAACACGCTTTTTATGAATTGATTCATCCATCATTTCTGTCATTAAGGAAGGAATGAGTTCATCATCAATCAATTGTTTTTGAATTGGGCTGAAATAAGCTTTTGGGTTGCAATTGTTGTTTTTATCTAAAACAAAAGCAATACATAACAATTTCTCAGATTGCATATTGTAATAATTATTGTCATCTTCTTTTGAAGGAATCATTTTATAAAACCAATATCCAATGTCTTTGCCTTCATGTTCAAGATTTTTTTTCTCTAGAAAAACCAATTTTTCTTTCTTTGAATTTACTTTATCCAAATGAATTATTGCAGCTTCAATTAAATTCTCGTCTGTAATGTTTTCAAGAAATTGAAACTCTTTGGCATCATATAACATTTGATATGTTGCAAAAAGCGTTTGCTTGTTTGAAAGTAAATTATTAACAAGTTGTTTGTCAATTGTAGCTTTGTTTTTTAGTTCAATGTGAAGTATTTCTAATTGAAGAGGTTCAATATCCAAAGCAATGATTTTTGAAATCAGTGTTTCAAAATCTTTTTCTTTTTTAAATGGATAGATAAGTTGAATGTATTTTTTCAAATCGCCACTAACAGATTCAGAATTACCGTAAATTTCTGCATCATTATTCTTTTTAGATTTCCATCCTGCCACTCTTTTGTATTCCAATTTGGCATTGGTTAAAATCATTTTTTTATAAGATTTCAGCTTATTGGGTTGAATCATTTTTTTGTTTAGCAGTGCCGCACAAAAAGAAATAACGGGTTCTTGGTATTCTCGAATGCTGTAAAATTGAAAAATATCAGGGAACAAAACTTGACTGTTTGGTAGGTCTTTCTGAATTAATCCCATAAGGTTAGTTATTTCAAATTTATTAGTGGATAAGGGTAAATCATAAACCATAAGCTCAAGAATTTTATCATACGCTTTTTTTGATTTTTGATGAGCCAAACCTTTTAAGATTGAAAGTTGTAATGACGTGCTGATGTTCTCTCGTTTATAATTTTGTTCTAAAAAACGAATTACAGCAGGGTCTTTTAAATGACCAATTTTTTCATAAAGAGCGGCAAGTGTTTCAATTTCATCAGCGTTAAATTCAAATTGATTTATAAATTCCTGTAGGGTGCTGATTTCCTCTTTTTGAATTTTAAGAAAACCTATAGATTTTAAGGCAGAATAACGAATGCTGTCATGCGGACTTTTGGCATCTTCAATAAAATTTTTAAGTTTAGCTTGGTATAATGAATTTTCAAAAACGGCAGTTGTTGGTGAAAAAGATTGATATACTTTTTCAATAAAAGGATCATTGTTTTGATAGTTTTTAGCAACTAAAGTTTGTAATTGGTAGGTAATACCATCTTTAAAAATTGCTTTTAATTTTAAAGCTTGTTGTGAATTTGCTTTTGAAATCAACGCGTTATAGGTTATTTCTCCTGTTGCATTATTTTTTTCTGTATTTTCAGCTATAATGGTTAATTGCGAGGCTTTCTTTTTGGAAGCAGCGTTTAAACCAAGTTCTGTCTCCCACTTTGAATTGAAATAAGCAGCATCATTTGAATCGTAATAACCCCATTCTTCATCTTCATAAAAATTTTCAAATGCAATTTCATTTTCAACAAATTCAAGATCATTGCTCTGTTGAAATACTTTTTTATAGTTCAGTAAAGTAGAGTCTGCATTTTTTTCAAACTCATATTTATGAAATTTATAATAATCTAAGTGGATTGATTTTCCACTTGCTGACTTTATAACCAAGTTGTTGGATTCACTTTTAAAATGATTGGTTTTTTTACTTTTTTTGTGTGAAGCCTTTTTGTGAGTTCTTAAAAATAAAATTTCATTAAGCTTCCTTGGGATTTCTACCTGAAAGTGACCGGTACTATCGTTTAAAACTTCAAAATCTTCGGAGATAGCAAGAGGTTTAAGTTCAAAAGAGTTTAAAAATTGTGTTGCTTTTTTTTCACTCGCATTAATGGTTCCCAAAAGATAATAACTGCTGCCGTTTAAAAAACTTTTAAGTTGAACAGGTTGTTCGTATAAAGTTGATTTGGAATGATAACTATTTTCTGATTTTGATACCTCACTAAAATCCTCTGTTGCGTCATATTGGGTGTAAAATTCTTCTTGAATTCTCTTTAATTCATAAGCCGTTTCTTCAAGAGTAGATTTGTCATTTAAATGTCTTTCTAATACAAAGTAATAGGCATTTTCATCTTTGTCAAAGGCATAAATTTCGGTGTCTTCATATTTATTAGCATTGTTTTGATTTCCATAAATGATGTGATAATCAGGAATTGAAACTTCAAAAGCTCCTTTTTTAGGGGTTACTTTTTGCCATTCATTGGTTGTGTTTCTTAATTTTATTTTAGAAAAAACCTCGTTTTCATATTGGTTCACATAATCACCATTTCCAATCATGTTAATGCTTATGATTTCTAAAGGAGTGACATAAAAACGATATCTTTGGTCGTTACCTGTCTTTGTTCGGTTTTTAATATCATAAGCTACAAAGTTTTTGCCTTCAAAAAACTTTTTTTCGATGATGTTTCCGGGTATGTTTTCATAGAACAAACTATCGAGTGTGGTGTGAGAAATATGTTGTTTTTTCTTTTTTAGGAAATTTAATAACAGCGATCGTTTGACATTTATATAGCCTCCATTGGATAAATCAGGACTGTTGTAATCTTCTTTTGATGGGATTATCATTGAAAACAGGGGAAGTGATAAAAAGCCATCATTAGAAACTTTAGTCTCCAAAACAGGATTGGTAAAATATTTATCAATTTGTTTTTTAATCGTTTTGCCTTTTTCAGTATAATTATCAAATACCGGAGTTACAGTATATCCTTTGCTGCGAAGCATCTCAATGACACCTTTTTTTCCGGGTAAGTGAGCAGCACCAATTGCGGCAAATAAACTTCCTTTTTTTACAATGGAGTCAATGCTTTTTACCATGTTATAGTTTCTTTTATAAAGCATGCCGTCTAAGAAGGGTTCTGTGGATGACAAGGTTAATAAAGAGTCTATCATGTCCAAATCTTTATCTCTATAAAAATCTGAAAGTGCTTCTTCAAAACTTTTGTTTTTTAGAATACGACTAATTTTTTGAATGTTTTCTTCCTTTGGCATGGCATCATCATAATCAATATTCATGACCAACATCATCGATTCTTTTGCTCCCTCCAAACCGATGGTTTTTTTGTTATACTTTTTACCAGTCTGATAAATAAACATGTCCAAATAGGTTTCTTCCTGAAAATCTTTACCATGTTCGTTTGTTCTGAATAATAAATTATCCATGGTATAGTTTTGAGCCCGAAACAATTCAATCAAACCTCTTTTGTCAAGTGGTTTTAAGTAAAACTGTTGATAAAATTTTTTGTAATAATTGAAATCCTCGCTGGGTAGAATATCATAAAGTTCTGACCAAGTGCTTGGTTCACTCTCATTTGCCACATAATCAGATTCTAATAAATGTTTGAAAAAAGCATCTGATAAATGATAGGATATCTTTTCACTTACATGCATTGAGCCATATAAATAAGAGTTTTTTGTAACACCATTTCCTGATATTTCCCAGAGTAAACTTTGGTATTTTTTGGATTGTGCAGTTATTAAACTAGGTATAATTAAAACCAGAAGGATTATTTTTTTCAACACGTTAGATTTTTTTGAGCTTATTTCAAATATAAAAGAAATAGATAATATAAAAGAGAATTAAATCATAAAATTAATTTTCTATTTTCACGCTTGATTCAAATAAAAAAAACCTCAATAAAATTGAGGTTTTGATTATAAAGATGTGAAATAAGTTCAGCAGTAATTACCCTAAAGTAACTCTTTTGAAACCTGTAATTTCAACATTGAAACCTTTAACATAATCACTAACTTTTTTGCTGTCATCTTTGATGAAGTTTTGGTCTAGTAATGCTTTTTCTTGATCTAAAGTTGTGTTATCAGAGATAAAACGTTGAATTTTTCCTGGAATAATTTTGTCCCAAATTTGCTCTGGTTTACCTTCTGCTTTTAATTCTGCTTTAGCATCTTCTTCTGCTTGTTTTAAAACTTCTTCTGTTAATTGAGAGAAAGAAATATATTTAGGTACATTTTTCAATGTTTTTCCTAAACGTTTTGCTTCTTCATTTTCTTTTTCGATTATAGCAATACGAGCTGCAAGTTCAGAAGCAACGAAAGCAGGATCAAAATCTTTGTATGATAAAGTATCTGCTCCCATTGAAGCTACTTGCATAGAAATGTCTTTTGTTAAAACTTCTGCATCGGCAATTGCTGATGAAATAGCAGTTAAAGCTGCGATTTTGTTAACATGCACATATGATCCAACGAATGCACCTTCTAAAATTTCAAAACCACCAATTTCAATTTTTTCACCGATAACACCTGTTTGCTCAATTAATTTTTCAGCAACGGTCATGTTAGCATCGAATGGAGAAGCTAAAAATTCTTCTTTTGAAGAAAAATTGATTGCTTTTTCTACTAATTGTTTAGCTAAAGAAACGAAAGATTCATTTTTACCTACGAAATCTGTTTCACAGTTTAAAGTAATTACAGCACCTTTAGTTTTGTCTGCATTTATAAAAGCAACAGCAGCACCTTCACTAGACTCACGGTCAGAACGGTTAGCAGCAACTTTTTGCCCTTTTTCTCTAAGGATTTGTATAGCTTTATCGAAATCTCCTTCAGCTTCAACCAAAGCTTTTTTACAGTCCATCATTCCGGCACCTGTAGTTTGTCTTAATTTATTTACGTCTGCAGCAGTAATTGTTGCCATTTTGTATCTATTTTTAAGTTTAAATTTTTTGTAAAAAAACAAATTCCAACAATCAAATTCCAAATTCCAATTTTATTAAATCATCAATTTTTAGAGAGACAATTTTTTGGAACTTGGAATTTTTCCTATCGGAATTTAATGTTATTTATTCTTCTGAAGTTGTTTTAGCTTCTTCTGCTTCCACTGCTGGAGCAGCTGTTGCTACTACTTCTTCTACTGTATCTTCAGTCACAACAGCATCGCTATCTTTTTCAGATCCTCTTTCAGAAAGACCTTCAATGATAGCACCGGTTACTAAGGATAAAATTTTATCGATTGATTTAGAAGCATCATCATTAGCCGGGATTACATAATCAACCTGACGTGGGTCAGAGTTGGTATCAACCATAGCAAAAACTGGAATGTTTAATTTTTGAGCTTCTTTTACTGCGATGTGTTCAGCTTTGATATCTACTACAAATAATGCAGCAGGTAATCTAGACATGTCAGCGATAGAACCTAAGTTCTTCTCTAGTTTAGCACGAAGACGATCTACTTGGAGTCTTTCTTTTTTAGAAAGTGTATCAAAGGTGCCATCTTTCTTCATTCTATCAATAGAAGCCATTTTTTTAACAGCTTTACGGATTGTCACGAAGTTTGTTAGCATACCACCAGGCCATCTTTCCGTAATATACGGCATGTTAGCGGCAGCAGCTTTCTCGGCTACGATATCTTTTGCTTGTTTTTTGGTAGCTACGAAAAGTACTTTTCTACCAGATGCTGCAATTTTTTTCAAAGCTTCGTTAGCTTCTTCAATTTTAGCAGCAGTTTTATATAGGTTAATGATATGAATACCATTACGTTCCATATAAATGTAAGGAGCCATGTTTGGGTCCCATTTACGAGTCATGTGTCCAAAATGAACGCCAGCCTCTAGTAAGTCTTTAACTTCAACTTTGTTTGCCATTTTTGTACTAGTTTACGTTCTGTTGATTAGCAATAATGTAGTAGCGATTACTCTGGTCTTCATTATTTAGATGCTAAACTAATTTTCCGATCGCATCGGAATAATAACAACAATAACTTTTTTAATAATAATTTTGTAATTCGATTAACGTTTAGAGAACTGGAATCTCTTACGAGCTTTCTTCTGTCCAAATTTCTTACGTTCTACCATTCTTGGATCTCTTGTTAACAATCCTTCTGGTTTCAAGATAGCTCTGTTTTCAGCTTCTACCTCACACATTGCTCTTGCAATAGCCATTCTCACAGCTTCTGCTTGCCCTGTTGAACCACCTCCATGTACGTTCACTTTTACATCAAAGTTGGTTGCATTTTCTGTCATAGACATTGGTTGCATCACTTTGTACTGTAAAGTAGCAGTAGGAAAGTAGTTTTCAAATTCTCTTTTGTTTACGGTGATTTTTCCTGTTCCTTCTGAAACATAAACACGTGCCACAGCACATTTTCTTCTACCGATTTTGTGAATAACTCCCATTACTTTAGATCGTTTAAGTTAACGGTTTTTGGTTGTTGAGCAGCATGTTTGTGCTCAGTACCAACATTTACATTTAAATTTCGGAATAATTCTGCACCTAATTTGTTTTTAGGTAACATTCCTTTAACAGCCTTTTCTACTAAAGTTGCAGGGTTTTTCTGTTGCAATACTTTAGCCGTTAGGCTTCTTTGTCCACCTGGGTAACCTGTGTGACGGATGTACGTTTTGTCATCCAACTTGTTACCAGTCAGGTTGATTTTTTCTGCGTTGATAACGATTACGTTATCACCACAATCAACGTGCGGGGTATAATTAGGTTTGTATTTACCTCTTAATAGCATAGCTACTTTTGAAGCGAAACGACCTAAGTTATGACCCTCAGCATCTACAACAACCCACTGCTTATCTGCGGTAGCTTTGTTGGCTGAAACTGTCTTGTAGCTTAATGTGTTCACAATATTTTATTTTAATTAAACATTCCATCCCCAATAAAGGGGTTGCAAAAGTACAATTAATTATTATAAAAGCAAATAGCAATTTGAGAATATTTTTTTAAGAAATAATTCAGTATTATTTTTAAGTAAAATTTGTGGCGTTTAGGAACTTAACAAATGATTTGTTGCTTGCATTTTTTGATAAAAATTAATAGAATTGAAAATTTTCAATTGAATTTTACCTCTTAAAAAGTTTCGACAATGACGTAGTAAAAAATAAAACTGTTAAAAGCGTATCATAATTTTATTATTTTTACATCTAAATTCATTTGTATGAAGCCAAAAATCACTTTAAAATTAATTGCTAAAGATTTAGGATTGTCAGTGTCAACTGTTTCAAAAGCTTTAAGCGATAGTCATGAAATTGGAGATGTTACCAAAATTCGGGTTCAAGAATATGCCAAGTTGCAAAATTACAAGCCCAACACCATGGCTAAAAACTTGAAAAATCAAAGAACCAATACCATTGGAGTGATTATTCCGAATATTTTAAATCCCTTTTTTGCTAAGGTTTTTAGTGGCATTGAAAAAGCAGCAAATGCAAAAGGATATAATGTGATTACTTACATATCAAATGAATCACATAAAAAAGAAAAACAAGCGATGGATTTGTTGAGTAACGGAACAGTTGATGGCTTTATATTATCTGTTGCCCAAGAAACACAAACATTGCATGACACTTCACATTTTAAAGAAATCCTTAGAGAAGGCATGCCAATTGTGATGTTTGACAGAACAATGGATGATGTTTCATGTGATAAGGTTGTAGTAGATGATTTTGAATCTTCAATGGAAGCTGTTAAGCATTTAATTAAATTAGGTTGTAAAAACATTGCTCTTTTATCGTGTATTGATAATTTAAGTGTGGGCAAGCACCGAGCTTTAGGTTATGAAAAAGCATTACGAGATTCAAAAAGAAATGTTGAAGATCATTTGTTAATTAAAACGGATAGTGAAGAAGATTTTGATGCTCGTTTAAAAACAATGTTAGCCACCGGAGCTGTTGATGGAATATTAGCTTTAGATGAACACGCTTCAACCATGGCCATGAAAGTGGCTATTCAAAACGGAATTAAAATCCCGGAACAACTTTGTATCATTGGTTTTGCAGACGGAGTTTGGTCCCGAAGATTAACACCAAGTTTATCTACCATTAGTCAACACGCTCCCGAAATAGGAGAAGAAGCCGCCAAACTTTTGATTGAAAAATTAGAAAGCAAACAAGAAATTCATGCCTATAAAACCACAGTAATTAAAACGGAGTTGAGACAGCGGGATTCTACGAGAAGGGTTTAGGGTTTTATTTGACTGGAATTCGGAAATTTATACTAAAGCCTTGTTTTACAAGGTTTTTTTATTTGACTGGAATTCGGAAATTATAAATTAAGAACCTAAAAACTCATTTTTAATCATAAAGAAAATAAATATACAATATAGAAAAGTAGCAATTATATAACTGTTAAACATAATCTTATTTTGTGATAAATAGAATGTTTTTATTTTTATCAAGTTAAATAAAATTGGAGGTAAAATGATTACAAAATTTGCTATTTTTCCTGAAGTAATTGCTATTTGACTCACCGAGCCTGCTCCAGAACCAAAATACATGAAGAGAGAAAAAAGTATAATAAAAAACATCACAAAAAAGTATAGAATTTCTAAACCTAAAATGATTATTAAAAGTTTAAGATTGACTTTCATTAAATTG
>JAUXNR010000504.1 GCA_030682755.1 Flavobacterium sp. | reverse complement strand
CTAAACATGTTGGAAGAATATTGTTCTTGATCCGATCAGCAACAGCCAGAATGGTTTTATCAATATTTTCGATACCGATGGAAGTACCATCATCGGCAATCCCAATGTATATATCGCCTCCTGTTTTTGAGTTCAGAAAGGCAACAACTTCCTTTTCCAGCTTTTCATTAAGCACAGACTTAAGTTCTGTTTTATCATTTTCAAACAATCGTTCTTCCATAATCAGTAGCTAAATTTTTCCCAAAAAAATCGGATATTGCCTTTTATACAGAAATTTTTCAATAATTAACCGGGTGAAAACCCAAGTGTGAATTTAAGAAAAATAGCGGACTAATTGCGCAAAATGCAGGATGGGAAAATAAAAAACGAAAGGGGAAAAATAATTTCAATAAACAAACTCAATATTATCGACCCAAAAAACAGTTTCGGTTGAGCCTGTAAAATCTACGCCCTGGTAGCTTGAAGTAAAATACATAATTAAATGAGTGGGTACATCATCTGGTTTTCCCCATCCGGTTTCAACAAGGGGCACCATATTATTTTTCGAATTTTTTACATAAACCTCGCTCACACCGGGAATTAAGCCCATAGTTTTGGCATCGTATTCGGGCAAATGGGTTACATCGCCGTAAGTCACGGGGAAGACTGATCCATTTACCCAGTGTTTTACAGTGCCTGTAAAAAACTTTCGGGCGCCACCTATTCGGGTTGCGAACACATTTCCGTTTTTATCTTCCCATCTTTTTTGAAGAATGAGGCAAAATTCAGCTTTGTCAGTCCCTTCAACAGGTTTTGCATTGTAGGTTGCGTTTACCCGGTTTTTACCCACATTGTATTTGTAATCAAATATTACCGCTTTTGGCTTTTTATTGAACGGGACTCCCTGGTTCGAGTTTTTTATCGGGTCTTTCAAACTCTTTATAGGTTCAATAATTTCGCCAAGAAACAAAGTGCCGGCAATTAAAACTTCAACCTTCAAACCAACAATATTGTCTTTCCTAATCCCGGTTTCCAACCGGCAACAATATCCCTCTCCTCTTTTTTCAGGAAAAACCCTTGTATTTCCAATATCAAGTACCATTTTCGAATAGATATTGGTTGTGCTCCATGGTGATTTTGGATCTTTTAAGGTGGTGTTATAAAAATCGGAATTAGGATCTACCTTACCAACTCCAAAAAGTTCGATGGTTTTGCCACTTAACAATGTCGATTCCTTCACTTTTCGGGCATACCAGAAATCGAGAGATGAATAATTTAATTGTCCCTGATTATCGATAAAAGATGACGAATTATTGTTAGAGAAATTATCAGCTCTTAAACTTAAAAGACAAAAAACAACTGCAACTGCCGCAATATATTTCGAAATTTTACTCATTTAATAATTTTTACCCATCTTCCAATATTCGATAAATTC
>JAUXNR010000503.1 GCA_030682755.1 Flavobacterium sp. | reverse complement strand
TTATCCTGCGTTTCCCTATGATGCGAAAGGTTTATTGAATACAGCGATTAACGACCCGAATCCGGTGTTGTTTTTTGAGCACAAGCAATTGTACCGTAGCATTTATCAAGAGGTGCCAACAGATTATTATACCATTCCGTTTGGGAAAGCGGCTTTGTTAAAAGAAGGTACGCAAGTTACCATCATTTCTTTTGGTGCAGGCGTGCATTGGGCTTTGGAAACATTAGCCAAGCATCCTGAAATTAGTGCGGATGTATTGGATTTACGCACCTTACAACCTTTGGATACCGAGGCTATTTATACTTCAGTAAAGAAAACCAACAAATGCATTATTCTTCAAGAAGACACGCTTTTTGGTGGCATTGCCAGCGATATTTCTGCTATGATTATGGAGAATTGCTTCGAGTTTTTAGATGGTCCCGTTCGAAGGGTAGGTAGTTTAGAATCACCTATACCGTTTGTGAAAGCATTGGAAGACCAGTATTTGGGTAGAGGTAGGTTTGAGAAGGAGTTGGTGGAGTTGGTGACTTATTAGCCTAAAGGCTTGATTTTAGTAGCTTAATTAGGTTGATTTATCCTTTATTTTAGTAACGGATTCCTTTCTTAGGGGGTACCACAAGGTAGGCTTTAGTATGGCTTTATTATGGCTTTGATGTGTTTTAGGACAAGACAACACTCTTTTTAAACGTAAATTAAATCGGTGGGGATTTTGAAATTTTTCTTACTTTTGGAAAAAGCAATCCAATAACTAAGCAACAACTAAAAAAATGGCTATTGTACTATCATACAAAGGCAAATTACCCAAGCGAATTGGGAAGGATATTGTTGTTTATAAATCCTGCTATGGAATTATTGCTCGCGAGAAGTCAGGTTTTACTTCGAAGGGTGTTTTGTATGATCCGAAGTATGAAAACTGCCGAAAAAATTATAGTGAGTTTGGTTTGGTTTCTAAGACCTGTAAGGGCATACGTGATGCTTTGCAGTCCCTTTTGCCGAAGGATGATAATTTAGCTGTTGTTAACCATTTGAACAAGCACATGCGTTCGGTGTTGAATTATGATACGGTACATCCTCGTGGGGGCAGGTTGTTGCAAACTGCTTTGGAACAGGAGGAAGGCAAACAACATTTCATTGGTTATTGTTTTATTCCCGGTTCGCCTTTCCGTGTGACTGCTACTATAACACAAAATACCTTGCAATTGGGTGCACTGCATGCACCAAACGATTTGTCGTGTTTTGGTTTTCGGGTGCATGTGTTGGATTATGATTGGGAGGAGTTGCGTGGAACGTTGCATTCCGGTGCGTGGCATATAGAGCCGAGTTTAGCCTTTCCTTTGTCTTTACCATTACCTAGTGTAAAAAGCACGAAGGGCAGTTTGATTTATCTGTTGGAGGTTCAGGCTTTTGAGGAGCGTGATGGGGATTTTGTGGTTGTTAAAGGATCGGGATTGGTGGTTGTTGGTGTTGATGGTACCGTTGCTTTTTCTGATTATTTGGATGTTGGTTTTTCGAGACTATTTTTTAAGGGGGAGTGGAGTTGTTCGGGTTTTAGGAGTTTGAGGGTTCCGGAAGGAAGGGGTGATCCTTTGTCTCTACTATTGTAATTTTTTCTCTCGCAAAGACGCAAAGTAGCAAAAACTCTGAGATACAAAGAGATAAGACGCA
>JAUXNR010000488.1 GCA_030682755.1 Flavobacterium sp. | reverse complement strand
AAATTAATTCGTTTTAATGCTGATGGAACAAAGGACACCTCGTTTGATATTGGTTTAGGTTCAAACGATAATGGCATTATTAGTGACATTCTACTTCAAGCAGATGGTAAAATTATACTATGTGGTGGTTTTGGGAATTGGAACGGACAAAGTTTTGGCCGATTGTGTAGGCTAAATGCGGATGGAAGTACGGATACCTCATTTGTCAATTTTTTTAACACCAGTAATTCAGGCCCCTCAAAAATTGCAAAACAAGCTGATGGAAAGATTGTTGGTGTTGGTCCTTTTACTGTCAGTAATGATATAAAAAGGATTGTTCGTTTAAATACAGATGGAAGTCTTGACTATACCTTCATCAATTCCATACAAAATAGCTCGTTGCGAACTATTCACATCCAAACGGATGATAAAATTTTAATTGGAGGAACCATGAGTAGTGATCAAATGGATGGGTTAAAAAATGGAATTGGACGATTAAATGCAAACGGTTCTATTGACAACTCCTATAATTTGAATACCGGACTCAATGATGAAGTCAATGCGATTGCTTTACAAGCTGACAACAAAACTCTTCTGGGAGGAAATTTTTCACGTTTCAATTGTTTAGTGCAGCATCGATTACTGCGTTTGAATGAAGAAGCAGCAATAGACAATACTTTTTTGATTGGTTCAGGTTTCAATGATAGGGTTACTTCCATTTCAGTTCAAACGGATACTAAAATTATTGTGGGCGGAAATTTTACTACATACAATGATCAATCCTATAATTATTTAGTTCGATTAAGCAGTAATGGTACTATTGACAGTGGGTTTACTATCGGAACAGGATTTAACAATAGCGTTGAAACTATTTTACTTCAACCTGACGGAAAAATTATAGTGGGTGGCAATTTTACTCAATTCAATGGAAGTCCACAAAATTATCTCATTCGCTTGAATACAGACGGAACAAAAGACATGAATTTTGTTGCCCCTGACGCTTTTAACAATAAAGTTAGTTCGCTTGCTCTTCTCCCCGATGGTAAAATTTTAGTGGGTGGAAACTTTACGTCATTTAATGGTCAAAATCAAAACCGATTGCTACTTTTAAATAGCGACGGCACAAAAAACATTGCTTTCAATATCGGTAATGGATTTGGCTTTGATGTAAAAGATATTGCTGTACAAGCTGATGGAAAAATAATCATTGCTTCACTAATCCCTATTCGCTTACATGCTGATGGAAGTACAGATACCGGTTTTAATATAAACCTTCCCGGTACAAAAACAATTGCGATTCAAGAAGATGGTAAAATTCTTCTTGGAGGTTATTTCTATATTTTCGGCGGTATTCCTCAAAAAAGAATTATACGTTTAAATCCGGATGCTACCAAAGACGCATCTTTTGATGTTAGTAGTATTGGCACTTCAGGTTTGTCAACCAGTGGTTTTACGGAAGGCAGTTGTAATACCATTGTCATCCAACCGGATAATAAAATTTGGGTGGGTGGTAGTTTTTTTCATTATAGAGGTGTTTCCTCCTTTTCAGCCATTCGTTTGATGGGTGACAACGTACTCGCAACTACTGATTTTGATTCCAATTCTACTGCAATAATTGCTTATCCAAATCCTGTAAAAGATATTTTACACTTGAACCGCTCGGTTAAAAACTTAAAAGTTCAAGAAATTACCGGTAAAATCATTGCTGAAAAAAGCGATTTAAATCAAGTTGATTTTTCAAATTATTCTAACGGTATTTACTTGCTTACTATCGAGCAAGATAATGGTGTACTAGAAACTATTAAAATCAGCAAACAGTAAAAAAAGTAAACGCGATACTTTGTTCCGCTTTATTGAAAATTCGAATTAAATCAACTATTTAGTAAATCTGTGGCAAGTTTATTTCACAAAGTCAGCACTTTATAAATTAGTACGCTCTTTGCATCAATTATTTTAACTACTGTTGAACAACTTTTTTTTATAACTTTAAATGCTAACTTTTCAACACGCCTCTTTATGAAACGCTCTTCCCTTTTTGGCTTTACCTTTCTAATAAAGACACTTCTGTTTTTAAGTGCATTGACTTACGGAACAATTGCCTTTGCACAAGCTACCTATGACGCAATACTCTTTGAAAACATATCCGTTTTTGATGGAAAAAATCAAACTTTACTCACCCAACACCATGTGTTAATCAAAGGCAATACGATTGCTGCGGTTTCTGCAACTCCTTTAGAAGCGGGAACTAACACATTAGTGATAAACGGCAGTGGTAAAACGCTTATGCCCGGTTTAATAGACGTTCATGTTCACATGATTTTTGGAGCTTTAACCATGCGGGACATGATGGCTCCCGATGTAACTCCTGAAGTTTTGTTTGGGAAAGTTGTGCCACAAGCCGAAAAAATGTTGCTTCGTGGCTTTACCTCTGTACGCGATGTGGGTGGTCCTGTTTTTGAATTAAAACAAGCTATCGATAAAGGCACAATCAATGGGCCTCGCATTTGGCCTTCGGGAGCCATGATCAGTCAAACTTCCGGTCATGGTGATTTACGTACTCCTGAGGAACGTTCCCGACGCTTTTTTGGACCCGTATCCAGAGCCGAACATTTTGGAGCCTCTTTTATCGCTGACGGACGCGATGAAGTATTAACCGCTGTACGCGAAAATTTAAAGTCGGGTGCCAGTCAAATTAAACTGATGGCCGGTGGTGGTACTTCCTCTGCCTATGACCCTGTGGATGTGACACAATATACTTTTGACGAAATGCTGGCAGCAGTGGAAAGTGCCGAAGATTGGGGCACCTATGTCACCGTTCATGCCTATACCACCAGAGCCATTCAAAGAGCCGTGAAAGCCGGGGTGAAATGTATTGAACACGGTCAACTCTTAGACAAAGAAACCTTGCGACTAATCAAAAAGAAAGGCGTTTGGTTGAGTACGCAATACCTCGTTGAAGATACACCTGATA
>JAUXNR010000479.1 GCA_030682755.1 Flavobacterium sp. | reverse complement strand
AATCATAAAAAACGATTACGGAATTCCGGAGCCTGTAGATGGTTTGGAAGTGCCGGTTGCAAAAATTGATGTGGTTTTTGTTCCGCTTTTAGCTTATGACAAAAACGGCCATCGAGTGGGATATGGCAAAGGATTTTATGATCGCTTTTTATCAGAATGTAAACCAACCACCATTAAAATTGGGCTTTCTTTTTTTGAACCGGAAGATTTAATTGAAGATGTTTTTGAGTCGGATATTCAACTAAATTACTGTATTACGCCACAAACAATTTATATATTTTAAGATTCTGCTGCTTCAGCTTCTGAAGTTTGAGCAGGTGCAAATGCTTTTTTATTGAATACAATTAAAATTCCAACTCCTGTTGAAATAGCCATATCTGCAATGTTGAAAATGGCATTAAAAAAGGTGAAATATTTTCCGCCCAAAATTGGCAACCATTCCGGCAGAATTCCTGACCAAAAAGGGAAATATAACATGTCCACCACTTTTCCGTGAAACAGCGTTCCGTATGGATTTTCAGAAAATAGCGTTGCGGGTGCATGAAAACTATCATTAAAAATTACGCCATAAAAAACACTGTCAATGATGTTTCCAAAAGCTCCGGCAAAAATTAATGAAATAGCAACAATTAGATAGTTGGAAGCTTTTGTTTTAACCGAACTCCACAACCAATAAGCAATACCAAAAACGGCAAAAATTCTGAAAACTGTTAAAAATAATTTCCCGTATTCACCAGGAATAACCGTTCCCCATGCCATTCCTTCATTTTCAATCAGCATGATTCTAAACCATTCGGCTACTTTAATTTCGCCTGACTCGCCATAAATAAAATTGGTTTTTATGTAAATTTTAGAGATTTGATCAACCAATAAAATGATTACGATGAGTAGGGTTGCTTTCTTTAATGACATTGATGAGAATTTATCCTGCAAAAATAGGAATATTATCAAACAAAAAAAGCGTAAAATTCTAATGTTATGAAACTTTTAATAGTTTCAATTGTAGTCAATTATGTAAAAAAAAGTATTTACATTTGAACTACCATTTAAATAAACGTTTTTTTGCTATGAAAACTATTCGCTTTTTTTTCTGTTTTATGCTGATTTTGCCTTTTTTAGGCTGTACTTCAGATGATGGTTCCAATGAAACAGCTGTTTTTGCTGTTCCGATTGTAAAAAGTTTGGATGCCATTCGGTCCGGAATTTCCGTGACAGGAGCAAGAGAAACTCATTCTGACGGAAAAATTTATGTGAGTCAAAACTATCTTTTTTACATTGCTCAAGAAGAAGGTATTCATGTTTTTGACAATCAAAATCCGGCAAGTCCGCAAAATATTGCATTTATTGCTTTAGAAGGTGTTCATGATATTGCTGTTAAAGGAAATCATTTATATGCTGATAATTATGTTGATTTGGTGACATTTGATATTTCTTCTATACAAAACATCACAGTGATTAACACGTTGCAAAATGTGTTTTCTTTTTACCCTGTTTTCCCTGATGAAGCAGAGTTTTACGATTATACCGTTATGCCAAACGCTAATGAGATTATTGTGGGCTATAATTTAGAAACTAAAAAAAGACCAACCGGCATGCATTTGGATTTTGCAAATGACGCATTTGAAGGAGCTCAAGGAGCCGGAGGTATTGTTGGTGTTGGCGGTTCGTATGCCCGTTTTCAAATAAACAACAATGCGTTGTATGTGATTGAACCGTTTCATTTGAATGTTATCAATATTTCAAACCCATTACAACCGGTTTATGTGAGTCCGATTTACATGACGGAATGGTTTGGGGGCGGTCAATTTGAAACCTTGTTCAAACAAAAAGACTATTTATTTGTTGGAGCCACAAACGGAATGTTTGTTTTCAATGCTACTGATGAATTTAATCCGTATTATGTTTCCGGTTTTTCGCATGCTACGGCTTGTGATCCGGTTGTTGTAAATCAAACAACAGCTTATATTACTGTTAGAGGCGGTACTACTTGTGGAGCCATTGAAGACCAAATCAATGTTATTGATATTTCTAACATTTCTAATCCAACACTGGTTTCTACTTATTTGATTGCTGAACCTTATGGCTTGGGATACAGAAGCAACACTTTATATGTGTGTTGTAAAAATGGTGGTTTAAAAGTTTTTGATGCCACAAATGGTTCTGCATTGAGTTTAGAAAACACGTATGCTGATGTAGTAACCGATGTTATTCCTTTGGATTCACATTTAATTGCAGTGGGGATGAATAAAATTATTCAATACAATTACGGGCCTAATTTTACTTTGACTCCGATTAGTACGGTTAATTTTTAATGAAAGATATCAATGTTTTTATAACTTATTTGGTTAGATTTGATTTCCTACAAGGTTTTGAAAACCTTGCAGGATGAATGCAGCAAAAAAATTTCAACACTGTTCCGAATCAAATTTTATATTATTGCAGTTGAGTGTTGTGAATTTTAATTTGATTAAATTTCAAACATAAAAAAAGCTCCAAATTGGAGCTTTTTTAGTTATATAAAGTTATTACCGTTGTAAATTTTTTGCTTCAATGCTCATGGTGGCATGTGGCACTAATTTTAAGCGTTCCTTTGAAATTAATTTACCTGTAACCTTACAAACCCCGTAGGTTTTGTTTTCTACTCTGAAAAGTGCATTTTTTAAGTCGCGGATAAATTTTTCCTGACGAATTGCTAATTGAGAGTTGGCTTCTTTAGACATGGTTTCGCTACCTTCTTCAAAAGCTTTGAATGTGGGTGATGTATCATCAGTTCCATTATTCAAATCGTTCATATAGGCACTTTTGATTAATTCTAAATCGTTTTGGGCTTTCTCAATTTTTTTTAAGATAATTTCTTTGAACTCAGCCAAGTCGGTGTCGGAGTATCGTACTACTTCATCTGTCATATTCTTTTATTTTGAAATTAATATTTTTGTTATAATGTCATCAAACTCAATTTCTGTACCGTTTTTAATTTCGCTTTCAAAAACTAAATCTGAGGTTAATGTTTCTGATTTAATATAATCCATATTTGCGGCAATAGCGGCTTCTAATGTTTCATTATTTTGCAATTGCACTTTAATCTTATCTGTTACTTCAAATCCGCTGTCTTTTCTAAGATTTTGAATTCGGTTCACCAACTCTCTTGCAATTCCTTCTTTTCGTAATTCATCCGAAATTGTAATGTCTAAAGCTACTGTAATCCCGTTAGCATTTGCAACCAATAATCCGGGAATATCTTGAGAAGAAATCTCTACATCATCCAATGCTAAAGTTATACTTTTTCCACCAATTTCAATATCTAAACTTCCATTGCGGTCTAATTCATTAATTTGCTCTTGCCCAAACTCTTGTATTGCTTTGGAAATCAATCCCATATCTTTTCCAAATCGTGGCCCTAAAGCCTTGAAATTGGGCTTAATTTGTTTGACTAAAACTCCAGAAGCATCGTCTAATAATTCAATTTCTTTAACGTTTACCTCCGCTTTTATCAGGTCTGAAACTGCTTCAATTTCAATGCGTTGTTGAGCGTCAAGTATAGGAATCATAACCTTTTGCAACGGTTGACGCACCTTAATCATTTCCTTTTTTCTCAAGGACAGAACCAATGAAGAAACCGTTTGGGCTTTCATCATTTTGCTCTCTAACGATTTATCAACATATTTTTCAACATATTTCGGAAAATCAGCCAAATGTATGCTGTCAAAATTTTCTGAACGTGTTGCTTGTGTTAAATCTTTGTAAAGCCTATCCATAAAGAAAGGAGCTATGGGTGCTGCTAATTTTGAAACGGTAACCAAACATGTGTAAAGGGTTTGATATGCTGCAATTTTATCGGTTCCATAATCGCCTTTCCAAAAACGTCTTCGGCAAAGACGTACATACCAGTTACTTAAATTTTCCTGTACAAACTCTGAAATTTCACGAGCCGCTTTTGTTGGCTCATAATCTTCATAATAACTTTCTACATTTTTTATCAACGTATGCAATTCAGAAAGAATCCATCGGTCAATCTCAGGTCTTTCAGCCAAAGGAATATCAGCCTCAGCATAACTAAATTCATCAATATTGGCATACAACGCAAAGAACGAGTAGGTATTGTAAAGTGTTCCGAAGAATTTTCGTCGCACCTCAGCCACACCTTCAATGTCAAATTTCAAATTATCCCACGGATTGGCATTTGAAATCATGTACCAACGGGTTGCATCAGGTCCATATTCTTCTAATGTCTTAAATGGGTCGATGGCGTTACCCAATCGTTTTGACATTTTTTGTCCGTTTTTATCTAAAACCAATCCGTTGGAAACTACGTTTTTATATGCAATTTTATCAAAAACCAACGTTCCAATGGCGTGAAGCGTATAAAACCAACCTCTGGTTTGATCAACACCTTCTGCAATAAAATCAGCCGGGAAATCTTTGTTTTGGTCAATTTTATCTTTGTTTTCAAACGGATAATGCCATTGAGCATAAGGCATGGCTCCGCTGTCAAACCAAACATCAATTAAATCGGTTTCTCGCTTCATTGGTTTTCCCGAAGGAGAAACTAACACAATGGCATCCACAACATTTTTATGCAAATCAACTAAATCATAGTTGGCTTCACTCATGTTTCCGGTTTCAAAAGCCTTAAACGGATGCTCTTTTTGAACTCCGGCAGCAATTGATTTTTCTATTTCAGCATAAAGTTCTTCAACAGAACCTATACAAATTTCTTCTGTTTTATCTTCTGTTCTCCATATTGGCAAAGGAATTCCCCAATAGCGTGAACGGGACAAATTCCAATCATTAGCATTTTTCAACCAGTTTCCAAAACGTCCTTCTCCTGTTGCTTTTGGTTTCCAGTTGATGGTTTCGTTTAAATCGAACATTCGTTCTTTAACGTCAGTTACTTTTATAAACCAAGAATCTAACGGATAATATAAAATAGGTTTGTCTGTTCGCCAACAATGTGGGTAACTGTGGACGTATTTTTCTACTTTGAAGGCTTTGTTTTCTTCTTTCAAACGAATCGCAATGTCAACATCAATAGATCTTTCAGGTGCTTCTCCGTCATTATAATATTCATTCTTGACATATTTTCCTGATAATTCACCCAATCCGTTAATGAATCTACCTTGTAAATCTACTAATGGCACAGGCGTTCCATTCTCATCTAAAACCAACATCGGTGGAACTTCCGGAGTAGCTTCTTTGGCCACTTTCGCATCATCTGCACCAAAAGTTGGAGCAGTATGAACCACACCTGTTCCGTCTTCAGTTGTGACGAAATCACCTGAAATTACTCGGAAAGCATTTTCAGGATTTTGGTAAGGTAAAACGTAAGGCAATAATTGTTCGTAACGAATGCCTACTAAATCTATTCCTTTGCATTCTGTTATAATTTGATAGGGTATTTTTTTATCGTCAGCTTTATAATTTGTAAAATCAGTTTCGTTTTCCGAAATAAAATATTTTCCGGCAAATTGTTTCCCAACTAAATTTTTAGCCAAAATCACATTTACCGGTTCAAACGTATATTGATTGAAAGTTTTAACCAAAGCATAATCAATCTTCGGCCCAACCGTCAAAGCGGTATTACTTGGCAACGTCCAAGGTGTGGTCGTCCAAGCTAAAATGTGAACATCGCCAAAACCTTGTAAAAAGCTAGGCAACGTTTCTTGTTTTGTTTTGAATTGAGCCACAACGGTTGTATCGGTTACATCTCTGTAACTTCCGGGCTGGTTCACTTCGTGCGAAGACAATCCCGTTCCGGCTTTTGGCGAATACGGTTGAATAGTGTAACCTTTGTATAACAAATTCTTGTCATAAATCTGTTTTAACAACCACCAAACCGATTCCATGTATTTGGATTTATAGGTTACATACGGATCTTCCATATCAACCCAATAGCCCATTTTTTCAGTAAGGTCATTCCAAACGTCGGTGTAACGCATAACCGTTC
>JAUXNR010000475.1 GCA_030682755.1 Flavobacterium sp. | reverse complement strand
ATAAAACAAGAAGGATATAAAAAAAAGCAATCAGAATCAGGACTTAGGGGTGTTGAAGTAAAGAAGGAGTGGCATATTTACCCTTTTATAAAATCAAGCGACCCTTCAAGCGACCCTTCAAGCGAACATCAAGCTCTTCAGTCTTCATCTTCATCTTCTCTAGATAAAGAGAGTACTAACGTACTCTCTCGTGAGTGTGAGCATCGAAAAATTATTGATCTTTATCATACCGTCCTACCAGAATTGCCAAAAATAAGAAAATGGGGAAAGACATCACAAAAATATTTACAAGCACGTTGGAAAGAAAGTCCTGATTATCAAAATCTTAATTGGTGGCAAGAATTTTTCCAAAACATCCGACAGTCAAAATTTTTAATGGGACAAAAAACAGATTTTCAGGCGTCTTTAGGTTGGATAGTGAAACCTACTAATTTTGAGAAAATTATTAATGAACAATATCATCACGACAAGGAGGACTCATGGAAACAATTTTAAAAAGTGATTTTATTAAAATTATGCAATCATTGGTTGATTTTTTTAATCCAAAACTCAATGAATATATTTCACAACAATATTATAATAAACTTCGCTGGTATCCCCTTAATGCGTTTAAATATGTAGTTGAATTTTTTATCGAAACACGACGGCCTATTAGTTCTAATTTTCCAACTATCCAAGAAATGATAAATATATGTGCTAACTGGCTAACCCAAAATCCCCATGAAAAAATAAAACGAACTCAATACGATCCGTATGACGACCCACGCTATCCTATTGAAAAATTATGGGAAGGATTTAATATTTTAACTCGCTTCGGTAAAGATAAATTCCAAAATTTCGCCCAGGAAAATAAAATGCCACAGCAGGATATCGAGCGGGTGATTAATAAGGCGAGAATGATTGAAATTAAAGAAAAAATATAAAAATTAAGAATAAAATTAAATATATATGGATGATATTACCAAAGATTTATTATGGTTAGTGGCTCAATACCGTCAGGCGCTAACAAAAGCGATAGCGCGGGAAAAAGGGATAATGCCGGAAGGAGTAATACAATTTGACGGTTTGGCCGTTTTGCGTGCAGACCGATATTGGGAAAAGGTGTCTTACAAAAACCTAAAATTACAGGAGGATTAAAAATGTCTGATTATATTAAAAAAGCTTGGATGATACAACTGGAACCCGATAAGCCAAATAGCTATGCTGGTACGGCATGGTGGACTTATGATC
>JAUXNR010000470.1 GCA_030682755.1 Flavobacterium sp. | reverse complement strand
GATCATCAATCCGAGCATCATCGACAAAATTAACAGATCATGCGTCCAAAACAATATAAAATTCACAACCCAAACCATTGACTGCCTATGGAAGATGAAACAAGAAAAACTTTCACTTTCTTTCACCACTCGGCCCAAGGATACCATAACCAATAATTTGTAGAGAATTAAATTGTATAAGTTTTAAACTACCTAATTTTTTTAGTACTCAAAAAAGATGCATATATCTGATAATATTATATTTTTGACTCAAATAACTCAACAGCAAGACTAAATATAGATATACTATATGATTAGTGTTAACGAAGTTTCGCATTAACTTTTCATTAAACAGAAAATTGAAAGGTTACAAAGCACACAACATCTCAAAGCAAAATGTTCTTAGATAATGTAAAAGATAAAAAGATGAAGATAAATTTTAAAGTACTGATACTATTTATGATATCATATAATATGATGTCCCAATGTTTTACTTCAATTTCAACTAAAGGATTTCATAATGTTGCAATTAGAAATGATGGTTCACTTTGGTCTTGGGGAGACAATGAATACAGACAGAATGGAAATAATTCTAATGTGGATATACTTACTCCTCTCCAAATCACCGCTACATTAGACTGGTCGAGTATTTCTTTAGGTACATTTAATTCTGCTGCTGTTAAAACTGATGGCACTATTTGGTATTGGGGCAGAAACTACCAAGGTTCAACATGTTGTGCAACTATCCCAACTCCACAACAAATTATAGGTTTTGATAATTTTATTTCTATCGCATCTGGTCTAAACACTACAGCGGCTATAAAGTCAAATGGAACCTTATGGGCGTGGGGTTGGAATGAATATGGGGTACTTGGAAACGGAACAACGATTTCAAGTCAAATTCCAGTTCAAGTAGGTACAGATAATAACTGGCAATCTGTTTCAATAGGAGCTAACCATATTTCAGCAATAAAAACAGATGGCTCACTTTGGGCGTGGGGACGAAGCATTACTGGTTCAATTGGAAATAATGTTTCAGGTAATCAGACAACACCTTTAAGAATTGGCACCGCTAATAATTGGTTAAAAGTATATTCTGGTTATGATTCAAATCTTGCTATAAAAACGGATGGAACGCTTTGGGCTTGGGGTTGGAATTCCTACGGGCAATTGGGAGATGGAACAACCACTAATAGAGTTGCTCCCGTACAAATAGGTAATGATAATGACTGGGTAGAAATTTCAATAACTACTCATAGTATGGCCATTAAATCAAATGGTACTCTATGGGCTTGGGGTTTTAATAATTTTGGAAAACTTGGTATAGGAAGTAGCTTAAATCAAGTGTCAGTGCCCACACAACTTGGAACAGATAGTAATTGGCTAAAGTCAATAACAGGTTTTGAACATACAATCGCTTTAAAAGTAGATGGAACATTATGGGCCTGGGGTAGAAATAATAATGGGCAACTTGGTGATGGAACTATAATCAATAAATCGACACCTATACAGATTGAAATTGCATGTAACCCATTAAGTACCGACAATTTTTATGATGAAATACCAGCAATTTACCCAAATCCAGTGGATGATATTCTTAATTTTAAATTCGAAAATAAATCCGAATTCACTAACATAAGTGTTCTAAATTTACAAGGTAAGTTATTAATGGAGGTTAAAAATGGGCAACCTTCAATTGACATTTCAAATTTATCATCCGGAATATACATTTGCAGGATTCAGTTCGAAAATAAAATATTTAATTTAAAAATAATTAAGAATTAAAAAAACTTCCATTCATTAATTCTTTCAACAGGTTTTCCGGTTAGTTTTGCAAATTCCGTTTGATTATAATTGGTAATGGCAAAAAGCTTCAAGAATAGTTCAAATTGAATTTCCATAATTGTGTATTAAATTAAATCATACCACAATAACCCGAAGTCAAGTATAGTTATTTCTACAAACCCCAACCTCAATTTGTGCAGAGTAAAAACACATATCTTTGTACTTTAATTCAAAAGTACAGAATTATGGTCGAACCGGTAATATTGAGTTTAAAATTTAAAGCACCATTTGAAGATATTCATGAAAAAGGAGAGTATGTCTCTGAGTACGTTGATATAATCAGTTACGACAATAAATATTATTATACGTATATCCGTGATAACCTAAAAAATGCAGAAGTTATTAAGTTATCCAAATACATTGGAGAAACTAATAATCCACCAAAACTTGAGGTATTGTCCGATTTTGAGACGGTCGAATATTATGTTGATTTATTAGTTTATGCCGATGTCGAAAGCACAAAAGAACAAGTATTCGAAATGCTGGTAAGGGATATGAATACAAAAATGGTGAATACTACCGTCTTTTGTGAAGCTATTTGCTTAGTCGGAAAAAGTCATTACATCTCACTTGCATTAAATTCATTTATAAACCAACTGTATTATGATGATACGTTGAGGTACAATGTGATATACGCTATAGAAACGGCAATTGAGCCTAACTTGTTAAACGAAAGCTTAGAAGTAGTTAGAACAAAAGTGCTCGATTTATTACTTTCTAAAAAGGCAAATTACGTCACCATTTTTGAGTATGAAATGGGTTCAGAATTTGATCAATTTTTTGATGCTGCAGAACACATCACCTACCTTGGTTTTAATTTCCAATATGGACACCCAATAAATAGGCTCCCACCTGATGAAGTCTACAAAAAATGTGTAGAACAACTAATCAATAAAGACTCATTACTCT
>JAUXNR010000469.1 GCA_030682755.1 Flavobacterium sp. | reverse complement strand
GATCATCAATTTTTAGTTCATATTTTGCAAAAGCATCAATATCGGATTGCAAAAAGAAACGTTTTGATGGGTCTAACGCCAAAACATAATCTTTATAAATACCTTTTGATAAATTATCATCAATTGCAACCGGGTCATAATGACCACGCTCAATTACAAAAGTCAATAACTCTAATAATAATTTGTCTTTTTCAGGATCATTCTTTGGTGTTGATTTAAAATCAGACACCGTAAAAGCTACTAGCGATGCAGATATTGCTATCACCAATAAGAGGGATTTAAAATTCTTTTTCATAAAATCAATTATATTATCCATTTGGGTATATGCAAGTTTAGTAAAAATTATGCCATTTGTTTAAAAAAGTGAATAAATAGTAAAACTCACTTTAATTAACTTCCAAACAAAGTTATAAAAATGAAACTTTAGAAAACCTTAAATTTCGTTAATTTTGTGACTTTAGAACAACTAAAAAAATAAAAGACTTAATTTTAGTCCCTTGAAAACATTGATAAAAAACATGACTCATAAAAAACCATTGATTTTAGTTACAAATGATGATGGGATCTCTGCCCCGGGAATTAGAGCTTTGATAAGCGTGATGAAAGAAATTGGAACCGTTGTGGTTGTGGCACCAGACAGTCCGCAAAGTGCCATGGGACATGCAATCACAATTAACAGCACTTTATTCATTAATAAAATAAATATTGACAACGATGTTTCAGAAGAATACAGTTGTTCAGGCACCCCGGTAGATTGTGTAAAACTGGCCGTAAATGAAATTTTGAAACAAAAACCTGATTTATGTGTTTCTGGCATAAATCACGGCTCAAATTCTTCTATAAATGTAATTTATTCCGGAACCATGAGTGCAGCTGTTGAAGCAGGAATTGAAGGAATCCCCGCAATTGGTTTTTCACTTTTAGATTATGATTGGAATGCCGATTTTGATGCCATAAAATCATTTGTCAAAAAAATAACTCTTGAAGTATTGGAAAACGGACTTCCGGAAGGTGTGGTTTTAAATGTGAACTTTCCCAAATTAAAAGAAACTGATATTAAAGGAATTAAAGTTTGCAGACAAGCAAAGGCCTTTTGGATGGAAAAATTTGACAAACGAAAAACCCCTCAAGGAAAAGATTATTATTGGCTCACCGGAGAATTTATAAATCAAGACAAAGGCGAAGATACTGATGAATGGGCTTTAAAAAACGGTTTCATTTCAGTTGTTCCTGTTCAATTTGATTTAACGGCACATCATGCTATTCAAAAATTAAACACCTTTAAATTCAACGAATTATGAAAAAATCAGATTTAATACTTGGATTTTCAATTGGCGTAATTGCCTCCTGTTTGGGAATTTATTTGTTTTTAACTTTTGTAACAGAATATTCTTTTTTGGAAGGCATCCGATTATTAAAAGCACAAGGTTCTTTTGGTAAATTAATCACCGTTGGTGCATTATTAAACATTATTGCATTTTTTATTTTGCTCAAACTAAATAAAGATTTAATGGCCCGTGGTGTTGTTTTGGCAACAATTGTAATAACAATCATAACCCTATTTGTATAATGAAATATTATATCATTGCCGGAGAAGCTTCGGGTGACTTGCATGGTTCAAATCTGATGAAAGAATTGCTGTTGCTTGATCCAAATGCATCTATCCGTTTTTGGGGTGGCGATTTGATGAATGCTGTTGGCGGCACATTAGTCAAGCATTACAAAGAATTAGCCTTTATGGGATTTGCAGAAGTGTTGTTTAATTTAAAAACCATTTTAAAAAATATCGACTTTTGTAAAAAAGATATTGAAGCGTTTCAACCCGATGCACTGATTTTTATTGATTATCCTGGATTTAATATGCGAATTGCAAAATGGGCAAAACAGAAAAAAATTGCAACACATTATTATATTGCCCCTCAAATTTGGGCTTGGAAAGAAAATAGAATTCAAGCCATTAAACGCGATTTTGACAAGCTCTATGTGATTCTTCCTTTTGAAAAAGATTTTTTTGAAAAAAAACACTCATATCCGGTTGAATTTGTTGGACATCCGCTTTTAGATGCAATTTCCAATCATCCGAAAGTGAATGAAGATCAATTTAAAAAAGAAAATCAACTGGACAACAGACCCGTTATAGCTCTTTTGCCCGGAAGCAGAAAACAAGAAATAAAAAAAATGTTGCATGAAATGACTGCATTGGCAAAAGATTTTAAAGAATTTCAATTTGTTATTGCTGGAGCTCCTTCTATTGATTTTGATTTTTACAAAGATTTCATTAATTTAGAAAACATTAAATTTGTTTCCAACAAAACCTATGACCTTTTAAGCATTGCACACGCTGCTTTGGTAACTTCGGGAACCGCAACATTGGAGACTGCTCTTTTTAAAGTTCCTGAAATTGTTTGTTATAAAGGAAATTGGATATCCTATCAAATTGCTAAAAGAATTATCACGTTGAAATATATTTCTTTAGTAAATTTAATTATGGATAAAGAAGTTGTAAAAGAACTCATTCAGGACGATTGTAACTCAAAAAAATTAAAAGAAGAGTTTATAAAAATAAATCAGCCGGAGCATCGTTCTTGGCTACTAAAAGAATATGATGTATTGCAAACAAAACTTGGCGGAATTGGAGCCAGCAAAAAAGTAGCACAACTTATTGTTGAAGCCACAAAATAATTAAAAAAAAATGAAAATTTTAAAATTTAGTATCATAGCCATTTTATCTGTATTCCTGTTTTCCTGCAAATCTTCATCGGGTATAATTACCTCAAAAGAGGTTGCAGAAAAAAAGGGTGTTTATACCGGAAAATCTTCAACTTCTGCACCAACAAAAAATGCTAGAACCACTTCTGTTAAAAACAATGAAGAATCTTCAAAAACGTCTCGCAGGATAAAAATTAATGACGATGAAGAATCTGATTATGCAGTTGATACTGAAAACACGCCTTATTTGGTGAAACAACTCATCAACGCAGCGAGTGAATATGAAGGCGTGAGATATAAAGGCGGAGGCACAACCAAGCAAGGCATGGATTGTTCTGGATTGGTGAGTACAGTCTTTAAAACTTATGATATATCGCTTCCAAGATCTTCATTTGAAATGGCAAAAGTTGGGAAAAAAATAAGTCAAAAAGAAGTGCAAAAAGGAGACTTAATATTTTTTAAAACCAATGGCAGAAATGTAATCAATCATGTTGGTTTAGTTACAGAAGTAAATGAAGATGAAATAATTTTTATACATTCTTCTGTTCAAAGAGGTGTTATATATTCTTCAACTAAAGAACCTTATTATAAGAAAAACTTTGCACAAGTAAATAGAGTTTTGTAAGAAATTATTTTTTTATTAACAAGACATTTACTATCTTCGTCATTGATGAAGGTTTTAAAATTTCCAACTATTGCCATCACGGTCTGTTTTATGTTGGGAATTATTGTGGGAAACCTCTTTAAACCCGACCCGGATTTTCTTTTCACATTTGTTTCCATTTTACTTTTTTTATTGTTTCTATCTTATAA